>CAYSSZ010000001.1:0-12535 GCA_964434095.1 uncultured Candidatus Saccharibacteria bacterium
TCTCTTCTTCCCATAAATATTTTTCCCATTCATTTGGCCACCCAGGAATTGGCATAAATTTATTGATAATTTCTATAAACTTTTCCTGATTTTCTATAACCCAATGTTGATATGAATATTCATAACAGCGACGCGTATTATTTAAACCAATAAAATACCCACGCTCCTTTTTCCTGAAGTGAGCATACCAAGTTTTTTTATTTGTGACTACCCTGCCTCCATTTAACCATGTAGTCAGTCCAATCTCTTCAGCTTCTTGTTGCGGTAAACCATAGTATCCTTCAACATGCAAAAAGTTATTTTTCATAAACCAGTCACGAGTCATAAACCAGCACGAACCCTGAAATGTAAGAGTATCATCAATTAAAATATCTTTTCTTTGATTTTTTCTTTCTTCCCAATTAGAACCTTTCAAAATCGGGGGCTTAAATTTCTTGGGCCAAACGAAATGCTCATAATCAACAACTGGTCTTGTTTTATCTATTTCCCAATTTACCTCGTCTATTCTATATCTCCTCGGTATTTGAACCCAATTATCTTGATGCTCGCTTACAAGTACTTCATCAAAATTTGGTGCAACAATACAGTGAGCATCAAGCTTCATAATATATTTGCCTTTAGCTTCCCTGACTGCCGAATTTATGGCCGCCCGCATGCCGATTGATTCTTTGTGTTTAATATATTTTACTCTTTCATCTAAAATGATTTCATCTTTTTCTAATTCATAACCATCTAAAACTGGGAGAATCTCTATTTCTCCCTTAGAATTTAAAATCAAACTTTCAATAGTTTTTTTTAAATATTTTTCTTTTCTAGATGGCAAAATAACACTAATCATTTTTTATCATTTGAATTATATAATTGTTCTTGCCAATTTTCTGGCCAATTGGGAACGGGCCAAAATTTTTTAATATAAGAAACAAAGAATTCTTTATTTTGAAGAACCCAATAATTATATGAGTAATCGTAACTTTTTTTTACATCACTGTTTGGCATCGAATACATCCTTCCGTATTTAGCTCCCTTGTGCAAATGAGCATACCAAGTGTTTTTATTTGTCATAACTTGTCCTCCGTTTTTCCAAGTCGTTAGTCCTATTTCTTCTGCTTCCTGTCCCCAACCAGTGTATCCTTCTATTTGCATAAAACCATTTTTTTGAAACCAGTCTTTGGTCATAAACCAGCACGAACCTTGAAAATGCATTGTCTCATCAATCGGAATGTCTTGCCTCTCTATTGTTCTCTCATCCCATCTAAAGCCATGGAGACTTGGAGGTCGCCACTTACGAGGAAACATTGTATATTCATAATCAATCGGTGGTCTATCTAATTTTTCTTCAATAACCCAATTTTCTGCATCCAATCTATGTCGTCGCGGAATTTGAACCCAATTAGGCTGATGATCTTTCGCCAATTGCACATCAAAGCCTGGAGCCATCATGCAGTGAGCATCGAGTGACATAACAAATTCACCATGAGACAACTCATTAACCATTTTATTTATAGCCTGTCTTTTTTGAGTATAACTTTTCTTTTCAAACTTAACATAAAAAACTCTTGGATCTTTGACTCTTTCTTCCTCGGGGATATCATATCCATCGAGCACAGGAAAAACTTCTATCTCTCCCTTGGCCTTTTCCAGGACGTCTTCGATAGTTTTCTTTAAAAATATTTCATTTCTTGAAGGGATAGTTATTGATATCATTTTTTATCATTATTTTCAGCATATAATAATTCTTGCCAATTTTCTGGCCAGTTGGGAACAGGCCAAAATTTATTAATATAAGAAATAAAGAATTCTTTATTTTTTCTAACCCAAAAATCATATGAGAAATTATTACACTCAGTAATCCATCTTTTAGACATATAATACATTCGGCCATGCTGTGCCCCTTTGTGCAAGTGAGCGTACCAAGTATTTTTATTTGTCACGACCCGACCTCCATTTTTCCAAGTCGTTAGTCCTATTTCTTCTGCTTCCTGTCCCCAACCAGTGTATCCTTCTATTTGCATAAAACCATTTTTTTGAAACCAGTCTTTGGTCATAAACCAGCACGAACCTTGAAATTGCATTGTGTCATCGATTGGAATATCCCATCGCTCTAAAGTTCTCGAATCCCATTTAAAGCCATGTAGAGCCGGCTCATGCTCTTTTCCTGGCTCTCTTGGTTTTTGAGGAGACCCGGTCATTGGATGATATCTAAGAGGAAACATCATATATTCATAATCAATCGGTGGACGATTATCAGACTGCGGTTGGAGACACCAATTGTCAGCATCTAATCTGTGACGACGCGGAATTTGAACCCAATTAGGTTCATGATCTTTAGCAAGTTGTGTATCAAAACCTGGAGCCATCATACAGTGAGCATCGAGAGACATAACATATTCACCTGAAGAAAGCTCGTTAACCACCTTATTGATACCATGTCTCTTTTGAGTAAAAGCATTTGTCTCTAGGCGAACATATTCCACTCTTGGGTCTACAACAATTTCTTCCTTGGGAATATCATAACCATCTAACACCGGAAAAACTTCTATTTCCCCCGTAGCTTTTTCTAAAACATCTTCAATTGTTCTTTTTAAAAATTTTTCGTTTCGAGAAGGAATTACAATTGATAACATATCTATTTAAAAAATTAAAAATAATATTTACACTTCAACACAATGTAAGAAAATATAATTAGTTTCTTTTCCGTCATACTCTCCTTTTATTACCTTAACACTATCTGGCAGTGATAAAGAGTAATTGCCATCAACTTTTAAAACTATCGACTTGTTAAGTTGGCAATTAGAAAAAGTCAAATTTGTATTAGCGGTAATAGTTTTTGTGAAAATTCCACCTTGAGTCCAGTCAACATCATTTGTCGTAAGTGGAACGACTTGGGTAAACTCTGAAGCCAACTTCTCATAATTAACAGTCTCATCAGCTGGTGGTGGTGGAGTTTGACTTTGCCAATCTGTTCCATCTGATTTTAAGACATTTCCTAAATTTCCGGGAGAGACAGAGCCTAAACTGGCTGTCCCTTTCCCAATCAAAACAGCCTTATCTGTCAAAGAAGAAAGGCCTGTCCCCCCTTCTGTCACTGGAAATGGAACTGATTGATTTGGTTTAAATGCTGAATTTGCCACTTTATTTAATTACTGATTACTAATTACCAATTAATAATTAAGGCTATAACACCCTTATTATATAATATTTATTGAAAAATTAATAATTATACTAATATTTTATTTATTCCGCATAGGTCTCCGCATAGGTCTTGCCTATGTATACTTATGTATATTTTAAGGAGATGGAGACGGAGAAACTGATGGAGAAACTGATGGAGATTGAGAGCTATTATCATAATCGCTCAAGGCCCTTTGGTTTATCACTCCCCAAACTTCTTCACTACCACTTGTCGAATTCGTGCAGTGGAGAGTTATATAATTCATTACTGTTCCGTCATATTCTCCAGTAATTATTTTGACATTTATCGGAAAGCCTAAAGCATATTGCCCTGTAATTTTTAGAATAATTATTTTATCAAGCTGATAATTTGAAAATGTGAAAGTCGTGTTAGTTGTTAAACTTTTTGTATATATTGCCCCCAATGACCAATCAATATCTGTTCCACTGATACTTACAATATCAACTAAATCACTCGCTAATTTTTCATAAGTAATACTTCCGTCAGTTACTAAATCTATTTCTCCACTTATCCAATTTGTTCCATCTGACTTCAAGACATTACCTAGTGTTCCTGGAGAAACCGCTGCAATATTACTTGTTTCTGCTCCAACCAAAACGCCCTTATCTGTTATTGAAGCAAGACCTGTTCCTCCTTCGGCAACTATTACTGGTGTATTTATAATCACCTTCTTTAAATGAGAGTGAGTCTCTTCTTCTGGTCCAGGTGATGGACTTATCGAGGCTGATATTGAACTTGAAGGAGATGGAGACATTCCTCCTCCGTAAAGATCCTCTGTTCCAGAACCATTATTATATAAAGATAAAACTTCGTCAGCCATTAATGCTCTGTCAAAAATTCGTACTTCATCGAGATAACCCAACACATATGCATTATTGTCACCTCGTTGACCAATATATAAAGACGAGCCTGTATTAAACAAAGAAATATCATTTCTAGTATAAGAATCCTGAGAACGGAGAACTCCATTTACATACATTACATAACTAGAACCATTATATGTTACGACAGCATGATTCCACCCTGTATTAATATTACCGGAGGTCATGGCAAGAGCATTAGCAGAACCATAAGTAAGATAAAACATTCTGTTGGGATTTGAATTACCTGTACCCAAACCAAATTGTAAATTCTTATTATTATCATACCAGGAAACTATTCGATGAAATGTTCCTAAGGAAGCATAGGCTGTATCATCATAAATCCATACCTCTATAGAATATGCCGTACTTGCTAATCCCAAGAAATTAGATACTGGGACAGAGACACTTCTGCCTGTAGAAAACTGTCCACATCTATTTAATTTACCACTTAAGGCAGTTGTCGCTCCACCTAAGGCTGTTCCATTATTTCCTCCAACAGTATCAACAACTTCACCTGATGTCCCATTCCATGAACTCTCATTAAAATGCCATTGAGCTATACAAGCATCTAATAAATTATAGGGATCCTGACTTGGACTCACCGAAGGAGAAATACTTGAGCTTGGAGAAAAACTAGGAGATTGGGAAACTGATGGAGATAGAGATGGACTAACTGATGGGGAAGGTGAAGTTGTAGAATCTAAATCTATATCAAAACCAGTAGCATTTGATTGTAAATTTATATCAAACATTTTATAAAGCTAAACCAAAAGCACTTCGACCCTTAAAACTATTATCCCCATAAGCTTCAACATATAAATTTTCAGTATTATCATACCAAGTAAAAGAATAAGAGCCATCTCCAGTCCGACTAGTTGTTAAAAGTATTTCACCATTTGATTCTCTGTGTAAATAAAGATAAACTTTTCTATTATTACTATTAGAAATACTTCCAGAAACTGTATAAGTAATACTGTGATAAGTAACAATGGAAGCCAATCTTAGATGCCAACAACCATCTGACATTGAAATATTCGTCAAAGCTGTTTTAAAACGACGGCTATTTTCAACAGCAATTCTTCTTGAATCGGCATCATTGGGCCACCTCTGAAACAAAGACCTAGCTTGAGAATAGTTTGAAAAAATCCCTGGTTCAGGATCTGAAGAATTAGCATCAATATAAATAGACTCAAATTTAAGTCCCCCTTCAGATACTAATCTTTCAGCTTGGACAATTGATCCCGTGGGGTTAATGGTTGAATTAGACATCCACTCAAAGACCATTCCAAGCCCCACAATATAAAAAGAAGTTTCGGGAATTGAAATAAATGGAACAGAAGCTGTGGTCATCTGCAAAACAGCTCCTCCTGTTCCATGAGTTAAAATATTTTGAAAAACTGTATGATTATGAGCCCCAACTCCCGCCGAAGCTTTACCACTTGTATAATTGACAACCCAAAAAGAAGATATATTAGTTGGGGTAGCGGTAGCACTACCACTATAGCAATCTGCTTGTAAAATATTTCGACCACGAGAAAGAGAAAAAGCTTCATCGTTTCTTAACATATGTCCTCTTTGTCCAGCTGAAACTCCTGAACCTGAATAAGTTAGAGTAATCCAGGAACCAGTTCCAATTCTAAAACGATAATTTCCAGCAGGAGAAATAGGAGTAGCATAATTAGTAAATAAAGCTAACTTTTGAAGAGTAATTGTTCCTGGTTCTTGGATCATTAATTCTCTCTCTGCTCTTTGAAAAATTGTCGAACTAACACCCGCTGGACTTTCCCAATCCATTGGCAACAAAAGACTATTCATAACTATTGTTGTGTCAGTTGGATTAAATTCATAAGTAACAACTAAATATAATTGTGGACAAGCGTGCCTAGAAACCCCTCCCGTTGAAGTCCAAACCCTAATTTCATGAGTTGTATTAGTCGTGAAAGTTGGTTTAAAAATATACTCTGTCCAACGATCAGTAGCTAGAGCTGCCTCATAATTACCTGAAACCTCCTCTGTGTCACTATCTATTTGAAAACTCAAATTGTGGTCAACTGTATTCGTAGTAGCAAGAGAAGTATTAGCTCCAAACCAAATAAAATAATCTCGAATGTTTTTACCTACTTCAGGTAAATAAGTATCCAGAGCTGGAATTGTATCAAAAGAAGCTGGGCGGGTAGTTTCCAAGTTTGTTACAGGAGCATTTAAAGGAATATAAACAGTTTTAATATGAGTAGTAGAAGTATCATCATATTCGTAACTAATATAAAGTCGAGCACAAACATTAACCATTCCTAGGGTTGTACCTGTTGATTGGTTAATTATTATTTGGGCATCACAAGTCATTGAAGTTCCACTCCAATTAGTATTAAAATGGGAAGTAAAATCACGAACAAATAAATGAGAAATATTTTCACCCGAGTGAGTTAAAGTACCAGCATTTGTTGTTGAAAGATAATCAGCCGACCCAAGTCTCAAATTAATTGTTTTAGTTGTCAAAGAACCTCCGGTTGCCGTGATAATATCATCACAAGTAATTCTTAATTCCACGCTTTTAAAAGATTTATTGCTTTCTGGAAGATAGAGAGTTATCTGACTTAAATTTGTTAAAGTGTTATTGACAAGAGAGTTTAAAATTGGGAAAGCATATTCAACTGTTTTTAATCTTTGAGCCATTTTTTTATTTTAAATTAATATTTTTTGACGATAGACGACTTCGCCTTCTATATAGTTACTGATTACTAATTACTAATTACAATTTATATTATAACGCAAAAAACGCACAAAAACACTTGCGATATTTTAATATTGATTTTTAATTAGAAATCCCCTTGTTTTCAAACAAATTAGTAATTATAAATTAGAAATGAATTTTCTATAATTCAAAGTGAACTGCCTAGCCATCAAGCAGATCAGTAATCAGTATTTAGAATTAGTAATTAGTAACCAGTAACTATTTAATATCTACTAAATAATTCGAAATAAATGTTTCAACTGCCCGAACTGTATCATCTTTTAATTTGGCATTGCTTTCGGCTACCCAGCGAGCGAAATTATAAAGTTCTTGATTATCAACTTTGATCCATTTCTTATTTTGAAAAAGAAAAATAAATAGCGTTGTCATTGCTAATCTTTTATTCCCGTTTTGAAATGGATGATTTTTAATCATCAAATAAAAAAGAATTGAGGCTTTTTTGATAAGCCCTGGGTATAGTTGTCGGCCACCAAATATTTGGAAGGGGGTTTCAATACTTCTTTCAAGAGCGTTTGTATATCGAGTACCAAAATCCGGTATTGGCTCATTCCAAGACATTGTTTCTTTAGCCAAACGATGAGCGACATATTCGATATCTTTGACTGTAAGCTGTTTTAACTTCATTTTATTCTTTACCTAGAAGTTTTAATGTTTCCCCATATTCACTGACAACTTTTTGAACAGCCTTTTCGATTTCTTGTTTTTTTTCTTTTGTTAAAATATTTGAATTTGTTCCTTCTATCAAAATGGAAACTTCTTCCATTGAAATAGCGTAAGAACGGCCAATTTTTTCGGCTTTGATTTGGCCTTTTTTTACTTTATTAAAGACAGCTATACGACTGATACCGAGTATTTTAGCAAGATCAGCTATTGATATGTAGTTTGGTTTTTCATCATTATTATTCATAATATTTTTTGTTAACCCTATAACTCTTATAGATTAACAATTGTTAACCTGAAAGTCAACTTACTCGGATATAAATCTTAACAATCAAACTACAACCTACTTTTATTTTGGGCAAGTCGATGGCCATAGTTAATATTTAGTATTTTGATTAATAATCAGTAATTGTTAATCAGTGAAATGCCTAGCCATCAAGCAGATCGGTAATCGATATTCAGAATTGGTAATTAGTAATCAGTAATTGGTAATTGGTTCTTATTGATTTTCATTAGTAATTAGTAATTAGTAATCAGTAATTACTCGTATATATCTCCATTTCGTCTATCAATATGCCTACATTTAATACTAGTATCTACCAAAAGTTTGTAACCATTCTCACGAGCAAGTTGTGAAAAGAAGCTATCTTGAGAAAGGTTTTCTGTCGTCTTAAACCACGGATATGGAATTTTCATAAACATTTCAATCGGGTAAACAGAACAACCCATGGCCATAGTATAAGCTTCATGAATTTGACCATCGTCAGGCATTGCCCCCCTTTTACCTTTTATTATTTCAATATGGACCCCTTGACGATTTATTTCTTTCTTCGGATACCAAGCTCCAACAGCACAATTTTCGTTTTTTTCAAAAAGTTTCATTAGTCTGACAAGTGCATCTTTTGGTGGGAAAGTATCGTCCTCAACTGTAAAGATAAAATCAGCCTTATCAGCAAGAGCGGTTTCAACAATATGATTGTAAGAATCATCTACTTTCCTTCCCCAAGAATTATATATTTTGATCTCAGCTCCATTTGGAAATTCTATTCCCTCAATACAAGGTAAACCTTTTTCGGCTTTCTCTTCTGTCGGCACAGCAATCATAATTCTGTATTTACCACTTTCCAAAAATCTTTTTTCAACTTTTCTTGAAATATCAAGCTCAGGGTATGGGAAGCGACCAATCTGACGTAAACCCTCTTGATTACTGACCGATATTCGGCCTGAGGCATTCATATCCTGTCTGGCTTGCGTTTCAAGACGAAGAGTATATTCCATTTCTTGAGCACTGTTTAATTCTTCCCGTGTAAATGTTCGACCGAAACTTTTCCAAAGTTTAAATAAATATTCAAATTCACGCATCGCCCCAAGACGGGCACGATTCAACTGTTCAAGCTCAATTTTTTTCACCTCCTTTTCTAGTTGTGCTTTTCTATCTTTACCTTTTATTTTATCTATTTCAATTTGTTTAAGTTCTGCTCCACATCTGGCTGTTCGCAAATTATCGTAAGCGATAGACATTTCGAGAACACACTGAGCATATTTTTGTTGTAAGGTAAATTTAGAATTGACTACCATATTCTCAAGAACATATGGTGTTCGAGGCATTTGGATCTCGTCAAAAGCCATTAGCATTTCCTCTACATCTTTATTCTTTATTCCCTCAGCCCCCCTACCAAATGTTTCAGAACTAATATTTTCGTCCTTTTTATAATTTACTTTTTTGCGAACAACTTTGGCTTTCTTTTTTTTAACCTCAGGTTTTTTGTTTGTTTTATTTGCTTTTTTTAACTTCGAATTAGACATGCTTCTCATTATACATAAATCTAACAAAATAAAAAAACCTCGCATAGGCAAGACCTATGCAAATTTAAAGCTTGTTTTATAAGAACGATTTTTGCATAGGTCTTGCCTATGCGAAAGTTTATTAAACAATAGTATATGTCCCAATTAAATAAAGCTTAGCTCCCTTGGCTCCAGTACCAGCTGTATCAATATCAATTGTCATGACTGAACCTGAATCTATAACCACAGTAGGCGAAGTAAGAACAGCTTGTGTTGTTGCTGTATCAGAAAATGTTTCGTTAGCATCAATAGAAAGTGTCGTTGAAAAAACCGACACACCATCATCATTAAGATCAAAAGTTGGATTACCGGATGAGCTTGCTGTTGAAAGCCCGGCTTTAACTTTTACCAAACTGAAAGTATAGGGCATATGAAATGTTATTTTAGCTGTACCCCCTGTAATATTTGTCATTTCATCTCCTATAACAATCATTAATACTTGAGTATTATCATAATTTGGGGCAGAAATAAGTTCTATCCCTCTAAAATTCTGGACTAAAGCCTTAGTTCCATTTTCAAGGATTATCATTATCGGTTTTGAAACTTGACCGACAGTTGAAGGCTCAGTAGTGGTCATTGCTCCTGCCGTCGACGGGCTAAGAAACATAACTGATCCAGCTACTTCTGCCGGTACTCCAGATGTAATAATTCCATGTGAAATAAAAGTGAACTCATCTCCGTCAACTATAGTTACGACTCCTACAACTTCAGCATTAACAGCACTGTCGGCTTGAGCCTTACCATAAGTATTTGCTCCAGTTGATTTGATAACATCTCCCACAGACAATCCGTGGCTAACTTGGGTGACAGTAAATGAAACGTCTTCGCCTCCTCCTCCTATAAGAGCTTCACCATTTGCCTTTGTATAAACTGCGCAATTCCAAATAGTCGTTGTGTCGGCAATAAAAATAGCAATATCACCAGCTTGAGTAACAATATTTTCACCTGTTGGCAAAACAATAGCCCCTGCATTGTGAGTTAAAGTTAGAGAACTATCAAAAATAAGTGTTCGCGAAATACCCGCCTGTGGTGCCGTGCCAAAGCTTGTGATAGTTGTCGTCCCAGTTACATGAACATAATTTCCTGTAGCTAAACTAATATCGACAGTCGAAGCCGAAGCAAGGTTTGTTCCCCTTGCTTCGTTGATTGGTATATTTTCAAGGACTATTCGATTTTTGGAAACCTTGATTGCCATTCCTTTTTTATTATATCCTTAAGATAATTTTTCTCAAAATTTTCTCGCGAATCCTCCCTCCCCATTCTCCGCTAGGAAAGTCCTAGCGGAGAATATCATTATAACTCAACCATTCAAAAATTTCCTTTTTGAATAATTCTTTCGATGGAAAATATTCAGGAAAACTATTCACATCCAGAACTTTATTTTGAACTCTATTCTCCCCTAAATAATCGAGGTAGCTAGAATATTTATATTGGCCTAAAAATTTAATAATTTCACTTTTATTATTAATCCCAGTTTCTTTCCAATCTTTTTGAATAATCTTCACTGGATTAAGATGAATGTAAGAAAACAAATATTTTAAATAATTATCATTATCTGCGTGTTCAGCCTTAAATTTCCCCTCAAACAAAGATCCTGTTCTTTTATATTTCTTATTAAAATACATAACATATGCCGTTAAAAATTTTTTCATATATTTACTAATTCCATTATTTTCCTTTTGAGTAATTAAAATATGAAAATGATTTGGCATTAAACAATAAGACCCAATACTTATAAGATTTTTTTCTTTTTTAACATTAAAAAGACCTTCGTCTTTTTTTAAATCATCAGATTTAAAATTATCTTTTTGATTACAAGCATACATTAATCCTACAAATCGCTCATAATCGTCTTTGTCTTTAAAAATGATCTTTTTATCATTTCCACGATTATAAAGATGATAATATTCACCTTCTACAAATTGTATTTTACGTAAAGACATAATTATATTATACAAAAATATTCTCCGCTAGGAAAGTCCTAGCGGAGAATTTCCTAGTAAGGACGGTCTTGCTAACTATAACTTTGCTAATTAATATCTTCAAATGTTACTTGACTATTGTTCAGTGCCGCTTTTTGTCCAGTCGTATCTGAGAATGTATTATTTAATGAATAACAACGTGTTAGCCCTGTTTGAGCAGAAGTTATCCTAGTTCTAAGTGTACTTATTATTTCTGCTTGTGTTCTCTTAATATTCCAAAGTCTTACTTCTGATATATATATATTTGTATAAGTATAAGAGTCTGGTCCTGCACAACCAATAGCAAAATAATTACTGCCTACAACGGAATATTCGTCTACAGAACTATTTACTAATGAACCATTTATATAAATATGTCTACCCCCTGTCCCCCATGTCCCTGCTACGTGATACCATACACCCGGACTCATTATAAAGTATGGATAAAATTCTAAATAATAACTTGTTGAAATATTGCGTAACCTAAATCGAATCGATGTGCGATCTCCTCTATACTCAATATCTCCATGACCAAATGCCCCACCACATATATATGCCCCTCCCACTATGTTAAATGGCTTTTTAATCCAACACTCAATTGTTCCAGATGGCATATTAAAATTTTCTGGAGAAGTATAAGCATAGGATGTTGTCCCGTTAAAATATGCACATTTCCCAGAAATTGGTATAAAACGTTGATTTAACACTCCCGTTGTCAATAATCTACTCATCTTATGCAACCCCTCCAGTTAGAGTCCAAGTATCTGTACCGACCTTAATTATCTGAACCATGGCATATTGACCCATAGTTTTTGTTCCACCATAAGCATTAACTGTAACACCAGAATCTCCTGAAACAGTTATCTGCCCAGCTCCCTGTTGTTCAATAGTAATTGTTGTTCCTGTTGGATATGCAACACTTGAGTTTGTCGGAACAGTAACAGCAATAGCACTAGAATTGCTACATCTAACAAGTTTTCCTGCATCTGATAATACAAGCGTGTAAGTCGTTCCCGTTTGTTCGTTTATACTAACTGTTCCAGATCCGTAAATTGTATCAAAATATGTTTTTAAAAAAGATTTTAAGGTTGTCCAAGTTACTTTTTTAGTTACTGGTGTTGTAGAAACATCTTGAACAAGCACTGCTAAGTCGGCATTGTTAGGGACTGTAGCTTCTGTTAATTCTGTAATTTTTTTATTTGCCATAATTTAATTATTAAAAAAATTTATACTATACATCTCTATCTATTGAAATAATACT
>CAYSSZ010000001.1:12635-24360 GCA_964434095.1 uncultured Candidatus Saccharibacteria bacterium
GCTTCTTGAGACTTTTTCTCGACAGAAGAAAATTCGCCCATCACCGAAGACAGAGCGGGCTTATAAAACTCGCTTTGACTTCGAGGGCGAATGTCTTCTATCTTTTTTCTCAATTTTGAAAATACTTTTTTTACTCACGGTTTACTTTTCTATTGCTTTTTCTTCAGAGTCTTTAAATTCTTTCTTTACATTTTTTAACTCATTTTCTATTTCAGTCTTACTTTTTTTAAACTCGCCAGAAAAACGCCCTGCGGATTTGGCTAATTCAGTAACTTTATTACTACCAAAGAAAAGCAGACCTAAAACAATAGCTATTATTATTATTTCAGTAAGACCTAATCCAAACATAAATCAGTATAATCAGTTAATTTAAATAAAAAAAACTGACGAAATAATTATCTCGTAAACCGTATCGACCTACTAACCATTATTATTGTCGTTCTTCATTTGCTCGATCTCTTGATCGATTTCCATCTTTCCTTTTTTGAATTCCCCTCCTAATCTACCGGCAGATTTGGCTAGACCAGAAAGCTTTTTTGCACCAAAGAAAATGATTACTAAAACAACTAATATAATTACTATTTCTGTTGCTCCTAATCCAAACATATTTTTATTTCACCAAAACCCATTCCTTTTGTCACTTCAACAAAAGATAATTTGTAGTGTGAATTTAATAACTAATAATATAACTGGCCTTCTGACGACCTATCATAAGACCTATGTCAAGCTCAAAAAACCCTTGCTTGTCACTTACTTATTATAACAAAGTGATTTATAAAAAACTACTAGAAATCTGTGGAGAAAATTTCTTGTTCCTCTTTATTTATGCAAACATCAACATAAGGAATACCTTTGTAATTAAAATAGACGCAATTTTTCTCCTTTTTATCTAAATTTTCCTCACTAATCACTACTTGATCTTCCATATTAGGAACCTTAATAATTTGAATAGGTTCTTTCATATCAACATATTTTTCATCAAAGTAAAGATCCTCGAGATGAACAAGTTCACCTTCTGTCTCGACTGGGGTATAGTCTTTAACCGCAAATATTTGACCAAGAATAATTAGTGAAAATATTAATGTTAATAAAAATTTAGGCATTTAAATATTTAATTTCTTTCCATTTCTTTAAGCCGACCCAAAAAAGCTCCAACTCCGTAAAGCAAGATCATCGGTATCGAAAGTGTGACCATTGTTACACCAGTTCCATCTGGAGTGATAACAGCTGATAAAATAACAAAAACGGCTAAAGCTATTCTCCAATTTTTAATCCAAACACTTGAGGGAATAATTTTTATCCAAGTTAAGATATACATAAAAACCGGCAGAAGGAACATGAGACCAGTCGTAAAAATCAAAGACATCGTCCAACTAACAAATTCACTGACAACAAAAAATGGAGTGACTTCTAATATTTCGTTAAAAGAATATAGAACACGAAATGTAGGAGGTACTATAAAAATATAAGCAAAAACGACACCTCCTAAAAATAAAAAGCCAGATGGTAATAAAATTTTAATAATAGTATTTTTTTCTTTGTGATATAAGGCTGGAGATAAAAATTCAAAGATTTTATAAAGTAAATAAGGAAAAGTAATAATAAATGCCCCCAAGAGTGAAATAAGAGTTTGGGTTACAAAAGCCGAGCTTGGACCTGTCGCAATTAAGGTCACCCCTTTCGGAATTAAATCATTTTTTATCATTTCAAAAAACAAAACAGCAAAAGATCTTTCTGAAAAGATGGGTAGGTGGAAACGAAATCCTAATATTTCAGCTTTTCCAACTCCCACAGCGAAAAGAGTAAAAGCAATAATCAGACAGGTAAAAAGCCAAGACATTAAATGATTCTTCAAATTCTTTATTTCTTCAACAAAGCGCATAATTATAATTCGTCAAAAATTAAAATAACATTATCACTGGAATCTGTGACGGTAATTGACTTTTCCCCCACTTCTCCAAATACTCCAGTATTCGTAAATTTAAAACCATTAGCAAATTTTAAGTATCCGGTTGAGTTTCTGATAAAAATATTTCCATTGACATCTAATTTTTCACTAGGTGTTGTTGTTCCTATTCCGACATTTCCCCCATCAAAAATTGCTGCATAATTTGCCGTCGTTCCGCCCAATGCGGTAACATATAAACCAACATTTGTTGAAGTTGTACCAGTATGTGTATTTGATATATATGCTCCATATGTTGTCTGACCTCCGGTCGCATTGATTCCTGATAAACCAATATTTAATCCCCTTTGGCCAGTTAAGCCTCCAGTTCCTGCCGAAGTAATATCGAGCAAAGAACCAGAAGTTAAAGTATTTGAGTTTAGGGATAACAATTTTCCTGTTGTTAGAGCTCCTCCTGTAAAAGTAAAAGCATTCTGTGTCGTAGCTGTACCCCAATCCAAAGTCTGAACTGTTGAGCCCATAGCGATTGAGCCATTGCCTGAGGGATCTCCTATTTCATCCCAATTCGTTACACCAGCTGCTGCTTGCCATGTTGGTAAAGCTCCTGCCCCATTGGAAGTTAATATTTGTCCCGCTTCACCAACTCCGGATACTTGTTGCACATCGTCTGTGCTAGTCACACCCCCTGCTAAGAGCGCATAAGCTGTCAGTGAGCTTACTCCGGTACCTCCTTGGGCAACAGTTACAGGTTCATTGGTTGTTAAAACAGTTGTATTGGCTGCAGGAAAAGTGTAGGTATAAGGAGTTGTTGTTTGGCCGTTTGAGAAAACGAATACTCCATCACCAAGTTCACTCCATGGATGACCAGGGTTAGGGGTTGTCGCTTGGACTATCTGAATGACTGAAAAGATAACTATCGAAAAAAGAATAGTGTATGTGACATAATGAAAATACGAACTTGATTTAAGATTTTGATTATTTTCTTTTTTTATTATATTTTGTTCATCCATAACTAGCATTTTAATTTTACCACAAAAAGACAAATATTGGGTAATATTTGTTAACAGTATTTAGATATTAAGAATTACCGAACTTGCCAATTAAGTTTTTTAATTTCTTCTTCTATAACTTGCATTATCTTACCTACTTCTTCGTCGGTCAAAGTTCTATCGAATGATTGAAAGACTAATCTAAAAGCATACGATGTTTTCCCTTCCTTCGTAAATTGATCAAAAAGTTTAGGCTCCTTGATCAAAAGCTCTGTTCCGAAATCTTTAAAAATCCTTATTAATATTTCTTCGGGCTTGCCCGCCGAAGCTTGGGCGGAGGCGGGAACCCAAACAGCAATATCACGAGTAATAAATGGATAAATACTCCATGATTTGAATGTTTGCGTATGAAAAGTTTCTTTTTCAGAGCCTAGCGAGCGCGACGGTGCGAGCTCGAGGAATTTTTCAGCAGAAAAATATCCGTGCTCTGGAAAAGAAAGCTTTTCAGAAGCAAACTTATCTAGAATCACTTCGGTAATATTTTTTTCATCTCCATAAGCAACGTGAATCTCCTCCTTTGTCTCGCCGTAGCCTTCGGCGGAGGTAGATCCATTTTTTGTAAAAACAGTTCCAATCTCAAAAATCTTTACTTTGTCTGTTTCTAAAAGAGGCAAATTGACTTTATTTAATTTAATACTTTCTTTTAATCCATCAGTCAAATTTGTTCTCAGAAATCTCTTATCGGAAAGACCAGCAAGAATTTCAACATCTCCTTTATTTCGAAATGCATATGTCATAACTTCTTTATATCCATCATTAACTAATTTCTGTTTAGCCAAACTTATTTTAATCCATGTCGAATCATTTTCTTCTTTTGATTTAATTTCAGGTAATATTTGGTCTATCTTATCGTAGCCATGAATTCGTCCAATTTCTTCAACCAAATCATGAGGACCTAAAATATCAAGTCGAGTAAAAGGAATATTTATTTCAATCTCATTTTCTTTAGTTTCATATTGAAAATTTAATTTTCGTAAAGCATCTTCAATTTGATTGTTAGTTAGAGATAAACCAAGTAACTTATTTAAGTAATTTATTTCTAAACTAATTTTTCTATCTTCTGGTAATTTAGTCAAATAAATATCGACAACAGCTAAAGATTCACCCCCAGCGACTTCTAATATTAGCTTCGTTATTTTCTCCATAGCTATTATGGCCAATTTTGGATGTATTTCATTCTCAAATCTTTTGGCAGAATCTGTATCAATATTAAGTTTTCTTGCCGTTTTTCTTATAAGAACTGGGTCAAAATTAGCTACTTCAATAACTATATCTTTTGTATTTTGATTTATTTCGGCTATCTGACCACCCTTGATCCCTGCTATAGCTAAAGGATTTTTTTCATCTCTGATAGTTAAAACTTCTTCGTCCAATTCTATTTCCTTACCATCAAGTAAAGTAATTTTTTCTCCTTTTTTCGCATTATCGACAATAATTTTATGGCCTGATAACTTTGCTAAATCAAAAGCATGAATAGGATTACCTAAATCAAACATGACATAATTTGTGGCATCGACAATATTATTAATTGATTTTTGACCAATCGTTTCCAAACTTTCTTTAAGCCAAGCGGGCGAAGGACCAACAGAAACATCTCTAACTATTCGTCCAACATATCTTCGACATTTATTATTTTTTATTTCTATTTTTAGATCAGAGTTGGGAAGATTTTCTTCTTTAGGTATTTCTACTTTTTTTATTGGTAAATTAAAAATAGCTGACACCTCTTTGGCAATACCCCAATGTGAAAGACAATCGTGTGCCCGATCTGGCAAAATTTTTATATCAAAAATCCAGTCAACTTTATCTCCTGTCCCGAGCTTGCCTGCAGTGAGCCCTTCGAATCTGTCGAAGGATTCAATTTCAAAGGAATGAAAAATTATCCCCTCTGCAATTTTTTCAGGTTCGGGTAATTTTTCTTCAAAATAATTTTGTAACCATTTATAGCTTACTTTCATATATTTTAATTTATAACTGCCTCAGAATTGATTAATTCTTAAGTCTCCTTGATATGAATATCTTACATCTGGAATCTTGTATTTCATCATCATTAATCGATCAAGACCCATGCCAAAGGCAAAACCTTGATATTGATTTGGATCAAGACCACAATTTTTCAAAACATTTGGATGAACCATACCCGCTCCCAAAAGTTCGATCCATTTATCTCCCCTCTTCAAATCAACCTCAAAACCTGGTTCGACGAAAGGAAAAAAGCTAGGCCTTAAACGAATATCTATATTTTCTCCTGCAAAAAATTCTTTAAAAAATCCTAGGAGCGTACCCTTCATATGAGCTACTGAAACATCTTGTCCTATCATAAGTCCTTCGATTTGATAAAATTGCATTTCATGCGTTGCGTCAGTTGCTTCATTACGAAAAACTTTACCCGGAACAACTATAGCAAAAGGTGGATTCTTCCCTTTCTTAACTAAATCCTCCATATATCTAATCTGGGTATTTGAAGTATGAGTTCGAAGTAATTTACCGGATAAATTTTTCAACCAAAAGGTATCTTGCATATCACGCGCTGGATGATCTTTTGGGACATTTAAAGCATCAAAATTATGCCATTCATCCTCAATTTCTGGCCCTTGAACTACAGAAAAACCAAGCTTTGAAAAGATTATGACTGCTTGATCAGTAATTTGTGTTAATGGATGTAAACATCCCTTCCCATTATTTTCCATCCCGTTTAGAAGCAGGTCGCGGCCACCTTGTGACAAATTAGGTCTGCTTTTTTAGTTTGATTTATAATTTATTTTTTCTCCCATTATTCCGCCGTGACCGCGGCTTCTAACGGGATCCATCTTTAAAATATATCATTTTTAGACTGATTATCAAACGCGAAAATAGCTATTTAATTATTTTTTAATTTACACCACTCACAATCTTTTTTGCCACATCCATGCTCAAGAAATTTCATTGATTCAATATCTAAAACAA
Organism: uncultured Candidatus Saccharibacteria bacterium; assembly: GCA_964434095.1. GTDB lineage: Bacteria > Patescibacteriota > Minisyncoccia > Phycocordibacterales > UBA9973 > UBA8515. The sequence goes on from CAYSSZ010000001.1 coordinate 18,537, forward strand.
AATCATTTATTTCTTTTTCCAATTTTTCTAAATGTTCCTCGGTAACAGACAAAGAGTATTGCTCATATTGACCTTTTTTGTTCCTCTGGAGAAAATCTAAAATACTTTTTTCAATCTTAAATTTATAATTTTCTTGTTCAGCTAAAAGTAAATGATAAAAAATTATTTGTCTTTCATAATCTTCCTTTTCTTCTTTGCTTTTTTCCGAAAATGTTTTACCTGTTTTATAATCTATTAGATTCACTCGTCCTGATTTATCCTGATCAAGATATTCTAATTTGTCTATTTTACCATTTATTTCTAATTCTTTTCCATTCTTTAATTTTAATATTCTTTTAGGATTAAACTCAACTGAAACATTGTGCATCCAAGATTTAGCATATTCATCATAATATTCTTCAAGTATTTGTCTGCCATTTTCTTCAAATTTATTTTTTTCTTTATCTGTTAAAATCAATTTATTGAGAGCTTCGATAAATTGATTTAATAAGACTTCTTTCCCTAAAATTTTTTCCTGTTCTTTTGACTGACGGAAAAAAGATTCGAGAGCTTTGTGAACTATATTTCCAAATGTTAATGAAGAAGAATAGGTATCTGGTATACGTATAAGATTTTTATACAAATATTTTAGAGGACAATCAAAATAATTATTGAGGGCCGAAACATTGAGTCCCCGAGCATAAAATAACTGCAATAAGTATTTTGGGTCAAGCAAAAATTCTGGTTTTTTATTTGCATCAAAAAAACGAACGATTTGATCCATATTTTTTTCTTCAAATTCTTTCATTGTCTGTTCTTCTTTGACTGAGTCTATAATCTCTTTAATAAATTCTGTTTTTTCGTGTTCGCGACCCTCGTTATCTAACTTGGCATAAGAAATAGTTAAGCCTATTTTTGCTCGCGTCATGGCAACATAAAACAGCCGTCTTTCATCATCAACGTCTCCGTCATATTGATATATTGGTAAGGCAATATTTAAATTTCCTCGACTTCCTTCCCATGAGGCACGTGTAGCGTTAACTAAATAAACAAATTCAAACTCTCTCCCTTTTGAGCCATGGGCTGTCATAAGAGAAACTCCTTCAATAATTTCTGGGTCAGTGATATTAATGTCTAATCCATACTTAATGTATGAATCAACAAAATAAATAAAATCTGAAAGATTGTAATTTCTTTTACTTTCCATCTGACTTTTAATTTCATCCATGATTTTATCAAGTTTCGCTAATTCATCTTGGCCTCCATTCGAACTCAGTAAATACTTTATATAACCTATTTTGTCCAGATATATTTTGAAAAAATCGAGAAAATTATTGTTAGCTGATTCAATGATTAATTCTTTAATAACTTTTATAAAACCTTCAAATTTCTCTTTTTCTTTTAAATTAAGACCTTGTAATTTATTTTTATCATCTAAAATTGAAAAAATATTATCATATTTCTCTTTTCCCCTACGACTATCAATAATTTGAATTATATCGCTAGCATCAAAATTCAAAAATTTAGCAAATAAAGCTTTAGCAAAATAATGATCGTCTTTCGGGTTATTAATAATACGTAAAATATTAATCAAATTATTAATTTGTGGGTCATCCAAAATATGATCTTTAGAATAAATAGTATAAGGAATTTGATATGAATTAAAAATTGTCTTAATATCCGATAAGTTTTTATTGGCTCGATATAAAACAGCTATTTCGCTTGGCGAAACTCCCCCATCTATTTTATCTCTGATGTCATTAACTAAATGCAACAGTTCAAACTTAATATTTGAAAACTCAAGTATTTTTATCTTAATATTTTCTTTTTTTTGTGCTTTGAGTAATAAACTATTTTCTAGCCCCTTGGTCTTGATTATCAAACTATGAGCTCCATCTAAAATATTTTGAGTTGAGCGATAATTTTCGGTCAAATTAATCTGTGTAATATCTCGATATAAATCAAAAAAACGATTAAAGGTTTTAGCTGAAGCCCCCTGAAAACGATAAATTGATTGTTTTTCATCCCCAACTGCGAAAACATTTGGGTGACCTTCCAAGTGGGAAGCATCTGTCAATAATTCTATTAATTCATTCTGACCTTGATTGGTATCTTGATGCTCATCAATAAGTAAATATTGATATTTTTCTTGTAAATCAGCTTTTAGGTTTTGATTATTCACCAATTCCCGAAGAACATAAAGAATCATATCAGAAAAATCATATAAGCCCCTTTGAGTTAATTCTTCTTGGTAAGCCAAATAAATTAAAGCCAACTCTTCTGCTTTTGCAATTTTTTTATTAATTTTCTCTATTTCGGCCGGTTTCATTTGCCCTTTTTTGTATTGACCAAAATCTCTTTTATAATAAATATCATCTGAAGCCAAAAGTTCTTGTTTCCAAATCGGTATTTTTTCTTCAAAATCTTTTGGGGATAATCCCTCATGCTTAATGGCTAAAATACTTTTAATTATTTTATTTAAAAAAGAATATTCGTCATGGAAAGAAATAAGGTGTTCAAATTTATTTTGACTAATAATTTTTTCTATCAAACTCACTCTTTCTAAGTCTGTAATAACTCGAGCTTGGCTTAAATTTTTAAAATAAAAATCGAATTCTTTAATAATATGTTCGCAAAAAGAATGGAATGTATAAATATTAACTCGATAAGCCATGTCGTCTATTACTTCAATTAATTTCTGACGCATTGAAATAACTCCTGCCGTCGTAAAAGTCAGAGCTAAAATACTTTCCGGGTCTGTTCCAGCCGATTTCAACAAAATATTAGCAATTCGATATGTTAAGATCGTTGTTTTTCCTGTTCCTGGACCAGCCACTACCATAACCGGGCCTTCAATATTATTGACAGCCTGTCTTTGATTTTCATTTAAGCTTTCTAATTTTTTTTCAAAATCTTTATTATTCATAAGTTTAATCTAAGTTAACTATTTCTATTTTTATTTCATTTCCAAACCAGTCATTTTTGAAACGATTAAATACTTGATTCTCTTTTGTAATATTGATAGATAAACTACCATTTTGAGTAAAAAAGTTTTTTCTCTCTGGATAATCTAAAAAATAATTTTTTAGATAACCAGGAATTATATCTTCTTGATAAACCCAATTTGAAATCTGTGGAAATACTTTTTTAAAATCATCTCGGATTATACCGTAATGAGTACAAAGTAAGGCTCCGTTTTTTACATCCTCAGCAACTTCTTTCTGAAAAGACCGAAGATATGAGTATGTATCTCCCCCATTTTCAATAAGACTTGCGAGCTCTGATAAAGATATTTTTTGATAACTTTTCAAATTGTTTTGGAAATAATTTTCATAGACCTCTGACTGACAAGTCCGAACAGTAGCAAAAATTGCAATTTTTTCTCTCATATTTAGAGACTCAACTGTCGGCCGAACAATTCCAAAAAGAATTCGTCCAAAATATTTTTTATCTTTCCAGTCACGCAACTCGTTATATATTGTGGAACTAATAGTATTACAGGCTAAAATTACACCCATACAATTTTTTTCTTGATATAGAAAGTCTAGAGCCTTAGTAGCCAAAACAAAAAGCTCCTCTTTAGACTTATTCCCATAAGATACGTTTTTTTGATCACCTAAAAAAATGTAATCATATTCAGGCATTTTTTCCCTCAAGTGCTTCAAAACCCAAAGCCCTCCAAGACCAGAATCAAAAACCCCAATATTCCCCTTTTTGTCCATAAGGGCATTATAACACTTATCTTTTAGATGACTAAGATATAAATCTAAAGATTATTTCTATCTAAAAATTTACTTTAATAAAAATCTAAGAGTTGAAACTAAGCGAATTTTTTTATATTCTGGTGAGCCAGGATCTTTATCTGTTATATCAAAAACTCCTTGATTGCCACGACTGACACTACCAACCGATGATCCAGAATTTTGAGCAAATTGTGAAGCAGTATCACGAGCATTTTTAATTGCCTCTGCCAGCATATCTGGCTTAATACTGTTTAAATCTGAAAATTCAAATGAAATATAATTTTGATTTAAAACTACACCTCTCTTAACTAATAATAAGGTTTCATTTGATGATGATTTAGCTAGATCAACTTTCTTTGTATAAACAGAAATCTGGTTGTTTGAATTATAACGAAAAGCTGCATCCTTGTATGTATCTTGATAAATATTAACTGGAGCAACATTTATTTCTGATGTTTCAAAACCTTTTTCGATTAAAAAGGTTTTTATCGTTGCAATGTTTTTTTCAATATCAGCATAAAGAGTATCAATATTATTTGATTTAACTTCAAAACTCATTGACCAAATCGCAGTATCAGCTTTGACAATCTTTTCTGATAAACCCTTCACCTCAACATAAGATCCCTGTTTTGAAAAATCCTTAGCCGCAAAGAAAAAGGCAATTGAAATTAAAATTGCAAAAATAATAAGAGCTAAACCAATTAATAAGAACTTGCTTTTTTTTGTTGTATTTATTGTATTTTCCATCTGTATAAAGTAGACAGAGGTTATTATTAAAAAACCAAAATCTACATAGTTAAATTAATAATTATTATAATAAACAATATAACTAGCCTCGTAATCGCGACTTTACACGAGGTCCATAATATTTAATTATACCACCATAGTACATCTAATACAACCATTTCAAAACAGAGCAAGGCAAGACCCTGCTCTGTTCATTAGGTGTTTTGAGATATTTTTCTTATTTAGAAAGAAGTTTAAACATCCAACCAAATAAACTAAAACCTTTTTCGGCATTCTTTAAAGAATTTTCGATTTGAACATTAGCTTGCTCCAAAACTTCTATCTGATTTGCAATAATTTGAGCATCTGCTTCATTTGTAAGTTGTGTTTTAATTTCATTCAACTGACTAATGTTTTCACGATTTTGCTCAAGAAGTTTTTCAGCTTTATTTATTTGACCATAATTTGGACCAATTAAAAACTTAGCAACTCCACCTCGATTTTCAACCTGTTCTAAATTATTTTCTATTTCTTCTTGGTTTTTATTTTGATTTTGAGCAATTAATCTAACTTGCTCGCCAATTCCCCCTTCTCGATCAGCTACTTGTAACATTAGCTCTACTGCATTGGCTACCTCGCTTCTTCTCTGCTTGGCCATATTAGTATTTAAATCTTGACCTTCTCCGAGTTCTCCTTCTCTATTAGCTTTATCCTTATCTTCATTTTTATTTTGATTCTGGTCTTCCTCTATATTTTGTTCATTTTGATTTTGCGCCTGAACTTTTTTATCTTGACCTCTATTTTTTTCATTTTGATTCAAATCATCAGACTGATTTTCTTCTCCTTTTAAATTATCTTCATCTTGGTCTATATCATCATTTATAATATTTACAGTGGCTTCATCCGAAGCCCCTTTGGGCTCAACATTTCCTTGACCAACTGCGAAGGAAACTCCTGACCAAGTAAGGAAAGTCATTATAAATGAAAGTAGTAAAATTTTGTTTTTCATAATATTGTTATATTTTAAATAAAAATTAATGATTTATAATACAATTCGACATATTGTATTATATCATGAATTCCAAATTTAATTAGAGGGTGAGAGATTCGGTCACTCTCGTGGATATTTTATTCTGGTTCGACAAGTCTCGCCATCATAAAATATCACACTCGCTCGACCCCCACTCGCCCCGACCGCCTTGCGGACTTCGTCAGGGCTCGGTTCGAATCTCACACTCTCCATAAAATAAATCACCCGATATTTCATATCGGGTGATTTATTTTATTGCGGAGGGTGAGAGATTCGAACTCTCGATGCCCTTTCAGACATACATCCTTTCCAGGGATGCGCACTAGACCACTATGCGAACCCTCCC
>CAYSSZ010000001.1:24460-26193 GCA_964434095.1 uncultured Candidatus Saccharibacteria bacterium
GCATGAGCCTAATAATAAAACTCATGCTCTGAAAAGAACATCTGTCACCATCATACTAGAAAAGTTTTATTTGGACAAATTATTATTCTTTCTGACTAAAAATCAATTTTACCGGGTGTTCGCGGAAAAGGAATTACATCTCGGATATTTCCCATACCAGTCAAATACATAATCGCTCTCTCAAAACCTAAACCAAAGCCTGCATGTTTTATTGATCCATAGCGCCTTAAGTCTAGATACCACCAATAATCTTCCTCGTTTAAGCCAAGTTCCTTTATTCTATTTAATAAAACTTCATATCTTTCTTCTCTTTGACTACCTCCGATTATCTCCCCTATTCCTGGAACCAAAAGATCCATCGCTGCTACTGTTTTACCGTCATCATTTTGACGCATATAGAAAGCTTTAATTTCTTTCGGATAATCAATTAAGAAAACTGGGCAATTAAAAATCTTTTCAGTAATATATCTTTCATGTTCAGTATTTAAATCGATTCCCCAGGACACCGGATTTTCAAATTTCTCTCCGCTTTTCAAAAGTAGGTCGATTGCTTCAGTATATGTAATTCGTTTAAATTCGGAATTAACAATTTTTTGTAAACGGTCTAATAGTCCTGTGTCAATAAATTTATTAAAGAATTCCATTTCTTCTGGTAATTCTTTCAAAACATATGAGATCATATGTTTAACCATTTTTTCGGCCAAATCCATGTCATCATTTATATCAGCAAAAGCCATCTCTGGTTCAATCATCCAAAATTCTGAAGCATGTCGAGTTGTATTCGAATTCTCTGCTCGAAAGGTAGGACTAAAAGTATAGACCTTATTCAATCCAAAGATTAAAGATTCGGCTTCAAGCTGACCACTAACCGTTAAGCCTACTTTTTTACTAAAAAAATCTTTCGTATAATCTATCTGACCATTTTCACTTTTTGGAATATTTTTTTCTAAATCAAATGTCGTTACATTAAACATCTCACCGGCTCCTTCGCAGTCATTACTAGAAATAATAGGGGTGTGAACATAAGAAAAACCTTGATCTTGAAAAAAATTATGGAGACATTTGCTCAAAACTGAGCGGACCCTAAAGACAGCTGAGAAAGTATTGCTCCTTCCTCGCAAGTGAGCAATATCACGTAAGTATTCAAAACTGTGACGCTTCTTCTGTAAAGGAAAATCAGCATCAGCTTTTTGAATAATTATTGCTTTAGAAACTTTTAATTCAAAAGGTTGACCTTCAGCTGGAGATTTAACTAATACCCCTTCTAATTCCAAAGATGAACCAATAGGAATTTTTTCTAATTCTTCATAATTTGATAAATCACGATTAATAACTACCTGTAAGCTTTTAAAAAAAGTTCCATCGTTTAACTCAATAAAACCAATATCACCCGATGAACGACTAGTTCTAGCCCAACCTACCACTTTTATTTCCTTGTCGAAATATGACGAGGCATCTTTATATAATTTTTTTATTTCTGTATATTGCATAATTTTTTACATATTTCTCAATATTTTAACCCTATCTTCTATTGGGGGGTGTGTCATGAAGAGATTTGCAATGTTTTTACCAAATTTTGAACCCTTAGGATCAGAAATATATAAATGAGAAATAGCATTGGACTGACGAATCATTGGCTTGCTATTTAAACTAATTTTCTCCAAAGCCCTAGCTAACCCTTCAGGGTATCTGGTCAACAAGGCTCCTGATGAATCCGCTAAATATTCTCTTTT
>CAYSSZ010000001.1:26293-29736 GCA_964434095.1 uncultured Candidatus Saccharibacteria bacterium
CCCTCCAATTCATTTTTTTCTAAAATATTTAACAATCCAGTAGTTACGGCAACAACAGCATGATTTTTATCACGACCAGTAGCAAAAGCATTTGGTGATGAATCTTCGACAACATAGACTTTCGGCATGGGAAGCCCTGCAGTAATTGCAAGATTTTCGACGGTTGTATATAAATCAAAATATTTTTGACGGTCAGCCAAGCGAGCTCCAGCCATAGATAAAACTATTTTGTCAGAATACCAATAGGAAATAATATTCATTAAAATACTAAAAATTACAAAGAAAACTAAAATTGATGGATTATTATAATAAAGACTGAAAAAATAGCCAATCCCAATAACCACGATAAAAAAGATGGTCATGAGCATCCATGTTTTTCGAATATTTTGACTTTGGTTTGAGTAAAGAGTCATATTAAGTTTCTAGTGATAAGTGAATAGTGATTAGTTAATAATTATTGGAATTAAAATACTTTTAACTGGCTTTCCTCTTTCACCATCAGAAGGATCATCTTGTTTAAGTTCTAAATATGCTTTTCCCTTTTCTAACCCAGTAAAATCAACATCGGCTGTAAAAGAGACTGGTCCAACTGTCATCCAATCTGTCGTTGCTGTGCCGTATCCTTGTTTTAACATATTTTTATTTTTGTCCAAAATATTTACTAAAATATTCCCCTCAAAAAAATATCCACCCTTTACTTCACCAGTTAATTTTAAAATCCCCGAAACTATTGTATTAGGCACAACTGATAAAAAAATTAAATCATCCTTATCCCCTAAAATTGGATTTTCAGGAATTTCCATTTCTTGATTTTCTGAAAGATACGGCATATAAGTTTCATTATTTTTATACATGAATCGCAAAGCAATAATCATTAAAATAATAAGGATTAGTAATAAAACAGTATTTAATTTTGACCCAAAAAACCAATATTTATTATTATTCATATTTTTATATTCTATCATATTTTACCAGCTTCCACCTCCTCCACCACCGCCCCCACCTCCTTGAGATCCTCCTCCACTTGAGCCTGAACTTGCACTAAATGATGAGCCAAAAGATGATAGTTCGGAGGCAAATCCTCGAGCCATAAAGTCATTGCCTGAAGATGCGGTATACCAAGAAGGGTTATCCAAATATATTCCTTCAAATTTCTTAGCCCACTTATCCTCTACCCCTAAGGCAATTGCATAGGGTAAAAATTCCATAAATTTTTCTGGATTCTTTTCTGGAGCATTATGAAAATCAAGTCGATCTTTTTCGGTCACTGACAAAAATTCTTTAAAGCCCAGTATTTGTTCCTTTGTAATAGCTCCTAGTTTTGTTTTTTTACTCATGAAAAATCCAAAAATAAAAATTATAGAGCAAGAAATAATAATAGATATAATTGAAATCGGATCTGATTTTCCTAAAATAAAAATTAAAAGTGGCACAACAAAAAATGGTCCTATCAAATAAGGGATCTTGGCATTATTAGGATTTTTTTCATACAAACCCAAACTAACCATTTCTTTAAAAATAATATTATCTAAGAGGCTTAAATTGAAATGGAAAAGAGTATCATTTTTTAAATCAGACAATTTAATACTGTCACCTTTTTTCATATCTGGAAAAAATACATTTAAAATTTTATTCTCAATATTTCCAATTTTATCTGTACCTTCATTGACTAATTCTATTTCATAATCACTTTTCCCTAAAATCCATTTTTTATCAATTTTGTTGATTTTTAAATAACCCTGTTCGGCTAAATAAATAAGCCCGGCTGTAATATCTCTCATATCGACTCTTTCATCAATAAGTGATCCTATTAAGGTTGGTTTAATATTTTTGGGAGGCTCATAAAATGCGACAATAGTTCCCTGGCCCTTAGGATCTTTCCCTTTTTTTTGCCAGTGACTTAACATTAAGAAAAAAGTAATAAATGGTAATAAAATTATTACATAACTATTGGTAAATGAAAAAATTTTATTTATAAAACTTGGTTCATAAACTATATTTTTTAGGAAACTCACAGAAATAGTTAAACCCTGCTTTGAAATAAGGTTTTCGGCAAAGAAAAAGGTACCTTCCGTTTGTTGACAACTATTACTTTCTCCCTTATATCCATAATAACAATATGTCTTTATGGGAGTCGCATTGTTAGGTAACAACACCCAAGCCTCAATCTTTTCAATCGGAACAGCCCAATCATTGCCTGAAACATTCCAGTAAATTTCATCAAATTCTTTAAAGTAAGTTATCGCACCAAAAACTTGGTAGGAAATATTATACTCTTTAACTCCTGTAACAAATTCACTATTATTTCCAATTTTTATAATCTTTTTTCCATTTGAAATCTTTTCCGAAAAAAAATAATCTGACCCATTTTCGTCAGTTACAGAAATATTTTTAATTTTTATTTTCCATCCATTAGCATTTTTTAATGGTATTTCCCGATAAATCCCATGTTTTTCACTTGTTTCAAAATCATATCTAATTTTCTCCTCTACTAAAATAGACGAGTCCTCATTCAGACTAATTGTTGCCTTATATTCTCTGATTACTTCAGCTTGAGCTTTGGGTGTTTGGAAGAAAAAAAAGCCAATAAATAACAAAAAAATATAAAAGGTTACTCTCTTTATTTTCATATTTATAATTTCTAGACACTAGTAACTAGAAACTAATCACTAGAAACTAACCTTAACAGGTTCTTTTTCAACACTATCTTGTTCTAATTCGAAAAATTCAGCTTCTTTAAAATTAAACATCGAGGCTATTATATTGCTAGGAAAAATTTGGACAGCAGTATTCCAGTCACGAACATTGCCATTGTAAAAACGGCGAGCAGCTTGAATTTTATTTTCTGTATCAGAAAGTTCTTTTTGCAATTCTAAAAAATTTTGATTGGCCTTAAGATCAGGATAAGCCTCAGCTACTGCAAACAAAGACTTCAAGGTCCCAGTTAACATATTATCTGCCTGACTTTTTTCAGCAACCGTATTAGCTTGCATAGCATGAGATCGCGCTTCCGTAACTCTTTCGAAAATACCTGACTCGTGTTCTGCATAACCTTTGACTGTGTTAACCAAATTGGGAATTAAATCAAAACGACGCTTCAATTGAACATCTATATCAGCCCAAGCTTCCTTAACTCGATTACGTAAACCTATTAAACTATTGTATTTACCTATTACAAACACAATTCCTAAAACTAAAACTCCTAAAACTATATATAAAATATTCATAAATTTTTTAAGTTAAATTAATAAAATCTCCCAAGTATATATTATATCAAAAAATCTCCCTTTTAACTACTAGGAGATCTTTTGATAGAACTAATCATTTAATTATTTTTTGCCTTTAGTTGGTGTTCCTTTCTGTAAATTATTTGTCATCACTAGTAATGGACTTGCCAAGAAAATAGATGAGTATGTTCCAAAAAACATTCCGACGGCCATAAC
>CAYSSZ010000001.1:29836-31831 GCA_964434095.1 uncultured Candidatus Saccharibacteria bacterium
GATAATGACATCATGGACAACAGCGATAACAGCGATAAATCCATATTTCCACGAAGAGACAGGTTTTGAAACCTTTCTAAAAGAATAAGCTACCCAAAGAATAATTCCGAGCGACACAAGAATAAAGCTAATGATTGATTTACGAGCTAATTCTTCTCCAACAGATGGGCCTATCGAAGTAAAACTGATTTCTGTCGCACCTTCTCCAAGAGCCCCAAGAACTTGTACTTTTTCAGTATCAGTCATATGTCGGGCTTTTAAACTATATCCTTTTTCACCCATTGGTTGAACCAATATTGTTCCAAATTCTAAAGGTTTCAATATTTCATCAATTTCTGATTGGCTAGGCCTATCTGTCGTATATTCTACTTCAAGCAAAGATCCACCCTTAAAATCAATTCCAAAATTAAGTCCAAAAAATATCAGTGATAATAATGATAGAGAGACAAGAATGACTGAAATGGAGATAAATATTTTTTTGTTTTTTATTATAAACATAAGATGAGTTGAAAGTTTTTTAAGTTATAAAGTTTTTAAAATAATTACTTGATAACTTGATAACCTTATGACTTGATAACTGCCCGTGCGCTACTAAATCCCGACCCAAACATAAAATCCGTAAATTTATTCTTGTGCTTAAAATTAAAAGAATAAAGGAATAGTCTAGTCACGGACACTGCTGAAATAAGTGAGACTATTACACCAATTAAAAAGACCAAAGCAAATCCTTGAATTAAAGCCGTACCAAACCAAAAGAGAATAATTGCGGTAATAATACTGGATATATTTGAATCTCGAACTGATAACCAGGCTCTTTTAAATCCTTGATGAATTGAGTCAGAAACCTCATCTCCGCCACGCAACTCTTCTTTTATTCTTTCAAAAATAAGAACATTGGCATCAACGGCAATACCTATCGAAATAATAAATCCGGCAATACCTGCAGCCGTCAAAGTTACAGGAAGCATTTTAAATATAGTTAACATTAAAAAGACGTAGATCGTCAAAGCAATGACTGCTACCAAACCTGGCAATCGATACCAGATGATTAAGAACAAGGCGATAGCCAAAAATCCAAACAGGGCTGCTTTCACTCCAGCACTTGTGGCTTCAGTCCCTAGAGAAGGACCAATGGTTTGTGTTGAGACAAGAGAAATAGGAACCGGCAAAGCTCCAGAATTTAAACGTCCAACTAAAGTTTTAGCTTCTATTGGAGTAAAGTTACCAGTGATTTGGGCTTGTCCTCCAGCGATAGCTTCATTAACTACTGGAGTTGAAATCGGTTCACCGTCTAGATATATGGCTACTGTTTTACCGACATTTTCACTTGTAATTTTTTCAAATAATTTTGCTCCTTCGTCATCAAATACCAATGAGACAGTGGGTTCTCCTGTTGTTTGATTAAAATCTAGAGTTGCTTTGTCTAAATATCTTCCAGTTAATTCTGTTTTAATATATGGAGAATATTCTACATCAACATTAACTTTACCATCTTCCCCGACAGTTACCTCTTCAGCTTTTTGGGGTTCTGGATTCTCAATTCTAAAATCAAGAACTGGAGTTTGCCCAATCATTTCTATCGCCTTAGAGACATCCGTTACTCCCGGTAAATCAATAATCAATCGTTCTTCCCCTTGATTTGAAAATCCTCCACTTTGGACTTGAATTACTGGTTCAGAAACTCCAAAAATATTGACTCTTCGTTCAACAACATCACGCAGGGCACTCATTGAATTTTTAATTTCTAAGGTATCAATAACAGACACATCAGCCTTGTAAACTAAATGAGTTCCTCCCTTTAGGTCAAGACCGAGGCGAAACGGGTACTTTGCCAAACCAACTGCCGTTTTTTCAGGTGCAAGAGTTCGGTGAGCCATTTCTGATTTATAAACAAAAAAACCAACCCCAACTCCAAGGAGTAGGATTATGAAAGCTGTGATTCTTGTTTTTGCCATAATTCGCTTATTTTAGACCTTTTAGGACTAAAAATCAAGC
>CAYSSZ010000001.1:31931-35434 GCA_964434095.1 uncultured Candidatus Saccharibacteria bacterium
AAAAATTAAAGCTACTATTAACCCCAACAAATATCCGGCTAAAATATCAATCGGAAAATGAATACCTGTCATAATTCGTGCCAAGCCTATGACAAGAGCTATAAAAAAATAAACCCATCCTAATTTTTTATTAATCAAAAAAATTGATAGGGCTAAAGCCATATAAAAAGTAGCATGACCAGATGGAAATGAATCCATGCCCCCATGCGTAAATAATGGATTTACTATTTCTTTAAATTTAATAAAAGGCCTAGGACTAGAAAAAGTTGATTTCAAAACACTCGTTAATACCCATGCACAAATAGCTGGTATAAATATATTAGTTAGCTGATTAATTCTTTTTTTTATTATTCCGAATGGATTTCTCCAATCAAAATCACCTAGATCTTGGTATAGAATATATATAACAATAAATATAACAACTAAATAAGGAAGATATTCAGCACAAAAAACAATCAGAGTGTCAACTATTTTTGACTGATGAGCTAAACTATATAATTTGAAAAAAATATTATCACTGATATTCATCACGTATGAAATAGGGCGCGGACTTTAAATTATTTTATCTGCTTTCCTATTTTTAAATTAAATTAACAATTATTTTTTTATTCACGTTTAGTCGCGTCCGCGATTTCATACGTGATATTCACTATTTATTAATCACTTATCACTATTCACTAATCACTGACTTACTAATCACTAACCTATTCACTAGTCACTAGCTTACTAATCACTATTCACTAATCCTTTGGCTACTTCCAAAACATTTTTTAAAAGCATGGCCACAGTCACCGGACCAACTCCACCAGGACACGGAGTAATATAAGATGCTTTTTCTAATACAGAATCAAATGAAACATCTCCAACTACTCCTCCGTCTTCTTCAGAAGTTCCTGCATCAATAATTATAACACCTTCTTTAACCATATGCCCTTTTATATAATTACCTTTACCAATAGCTGAAATAATAACATCAGCATTTTTCAATAATTCTTCTTGATTTGAAGTACTACTATTAATAGCTGTAACATTTAAGTTTCTATTGCGTAATAAATGAGTCACAGGCTTTCCAACTAATCTTCCCTGCCCTAAAATTACAATTTTTTTATCGGTCATTAGAACAGGGATTGAATCAAGTAATTTTAGACAAGCTGAAGCAGTCGGAAAAACCATACCATTTTCATTGTGATAAAATTTTTGACTATTAATAGAACCCAGACAATCAACATCAAGCTCAGGTTTAATTGCATTTAATACCTTCTCTTTATCAATCTTTTCTGGTAAAGGCAATTGAACAATTATTCCGCACATATTTGGTATTTTATTTAATTTATTTATTTCATCAATTAATTTCTGAGTAGAAATATCTTCATCAAATAAAGCCTTTTCGAATTTTATTCCGACAGACTGTGCTGCTTTCTCTTTAATACGAACATACATAGCCGAGACCTTATCCTCTCCAACTAAAATATCACAAAATATTGGGGAGAAAGACAGTTTGGCTACTTCCATTTTTATTTCTTCCAACATTTCTTCTTTAATTTTTCTGCCATCAATAGTAATCATAGCTTCTAGCTTCTAGCTTCTAGCTTCTAGCATTTTAGTTGCTAGCCCCTAGTTGCTAGGTGCTATTTAAATTCCCAAAAACTCATATTTCAAATCATCGCGATGAGCTACACGACTATAACGACTCATACCCATCAATATCCCCAAACCAATAAACTCAGTCAATAAATGTGAACCTCCATAACTCATAAAAGGCAAAGTCACACCGGTAACGGGCATGACACCAATATTCATCCCCACATTAATAATAAAATGACTAATTAAATAAATAACAAATCCAACTCCATATAATATTTCAAAATTTGTCATTCCCAAAGTTGAGATGAATATAATGCGCCAAATAACTAGGGCCATTAAAATAAAAAGTAGCATTACTCCGATAAACCCCCATTCTTCAGCAAAAGCCGCAAAAATAAAGTCAGTCTGATATTCAGGTAAAAATTTCAACCTAGACTGAGTTCCAAAACCAACACCCTTGCCAGAAATTTGGCCAGAGCCGATAGCGATTGTTGACTGGTAAACATTATAACCTGATCCTCGAATATCAGATAATGGGTCAATAAAACTTACTATACGCGCTTTTTGATATGGCTTAAAGGAAAATGACCATAATAGAGCAAAGGAGATTGCAACTATACCAATAATAATTAATAAATGTTTTTTTGATAACCCAGAAATCAATATCATCCCAAACCAAATTAAAAAAATAATTATTGCTCCTCCAATATCTGGTTGAAGAAAAATTAAAACAAATGGAACAAAAGCATAAAGACCGGAAATAAAAATATGTTTAAAATTTTCAATTTCCACATGACGACGAGAAAAATATTTGGCCAAAATTAATATTAAAACTATTTTCATCAAGTCCGATGGCTGAAAAGAAAATCCTCCAAAAGAAAACCAGCTTTGAGCCCCACCGGCAGTATGACCAATAAAAAATAGTAAAATTAAAAGTCCACTAAATAATCCAAAAAGAGCTAACAAAACATCTGTTCTTTTTAGAAAGCGAAAATCAATTCTAGAAAAAATAAAAAATAAGACTAAAGAAATAGCAATCCACATTATTTGATGACTGAAATAAGTATTTTCTTCAGTAAATGACTTCATTGTCACCAATCCAAATCCTAAAATTGGTAAAATGAAAGCCAATAACATCCAATCGATTTTATTAGAACTTTTGTTCTGACTAATTAGAGGTGATGTCATTTAAATATTTGAGAATTTTAAAAAATTCTTTTCGTTAGCAAATTGTGTAAAAATTAAAATGAAACTGAAAATGGATTGAGTTGCATCCAGACTTCTTTCAAAACTGGCTCACGATCAAATGGCCTAGTCCAAGAAAAGAAAATATCTGAACTTTCATTACTTTTTAGACCTTCTCTATAGGTTCTTGAGACGTTGATAGCATTTCTCTGTTCATCATATAGTACTGTAACAACATCAAATTCTGGAAAGTCGTGAATTGATTCATTTGTAATTCGAGCTCTTACAATAGGATTAGTTTCATAATCTGAAACAACGATATCCCTAATAAAAACTGGGAAGGTTTGAGTGACAGGTGGTTTATTAATCCAAATATTTCCCGGTTTAAATTCAAAAGAAACAGTTTTAACTTCATTCTCTACACCATCAAACTTAGGTTCAAAAATTAAAAACTGCTGGTTGGCCGGCAAGAAAGTACTTCCCTCTCTTCGACCGATTAAAATGTTGTCTTGATTGTATGCTCTGAATTCGTAAAAAATTTCTTCAGTTGCAGCATTTTTATTTTGATTTTCTACCAGCGCCACTAAATTATAAATATTATTTGTTACTTGAAAACCTCGACTCCAAACAACAATAGGAGTATAAGCTTCATTTGAGCAAATAATAGCACAGGTACCTCCACAATCTATTCCAGTTTCTTGTTTATTTTGTTTTCCATCAAAACATGTCGCCTT
>CAYSSZ010000002.1:0-7159 GCA_964434095.1 uncultured Candidatus Saccharibacteria bacterium
CCATTTTTATTATCATATCTATAATAAGCAATCGGAATCTGATCTAAATATATTTTCTCAATTGAAAGACCATTCTTTCTTTCTACGCCCTTAATAAAGTAATCAAGCATCGTGTCAGAATTCCTTCCTCTGTTTGGTGATGCCGAAATAGCTAATATTTTCATGAAGCAATATTATCATTTAAATTAATTTTGCGCTATTAATATTGCCCTATGGGTGGTTTTTATAACATGAAGCATTTTTTATGATATTATTAACTTATGTTTTTTACTGAAAAATATATTATCACTAAAGATAATTTAGAAATTTATACAGAATCGATTGGCCAATATGAAAATCCGACCATAGTTTTGATTATGGGAGCCATGAACCAGGGAATTTTTTGGTATGATTTATTTTGCTATGAATTAGCTTCAAATGGATATTATGTAATTAGATATGATCATCGAGATACAGGCTATTCCTCAACAGTTGATTTTAAAAAGAATCCTTATGATCTAAATAATCTTTCCAATGATGTCATCGATATTCTCGACGGCTATGATATCAAAAAAGCCCATATTATAGGTATCTCGATGGGTGGATATATCGGGCAACTATTGGCTGTTAATTTCCCTGATAGATTAAAAACTTTAACATTAATTTCGACAACAGCTGATCATAGACCATATATGGATGCAACAATGGGTAATTTTTCTAATAAATACGATTTACCTTATCCTTCTCAAAAATTAATTGATTACATAGGAATCAGTAAAAATAATATACCTAAAACTGAAGAAGACTATAGGAATACTCAAATAGAAGGCTGGAAAATATTTTTTGGTCAGGAATTGAATAATGAAGATTTGGATGTGTTAATTAAATTAATAGACTTATCTAAGACAAGAAACAAAAATAAATTTTCACCATTTAATCATGGACTAGCTGTGGCGAATTCAGAGAATCGCTTAGAGCTGGTTAAAAAAATTAATCTTCCAACATTTATATTGCACGGAGATAAAGATTCTTGTTTTTCTGTCGAGCACGCTGAATATTTACACAATAATATTCTCAACTCAAAATTAGAGATTATCAATGGTATGGGCCATATGTTTTCTTTATCTGAGTCAAGTAATTTAATAAAAAAAGTATTAGAAAATATCAAAGAAAAAACACCATCAAAGATATGAGAAAGAGGGGAACAGAGAACCTATTGACATTAGAACGCTCGTTCTAATATAATAGGAGGATGAAAACAATCAAAGAGAAAATAGCATCTTTTTATTATAAGAATCATCGTATGCCTTCGTATAGTGAGATAATGAAGCTCTCTGGTTATAAAACCAAGAGTGCTGTTTCCTATGTTATTAAAAAACTGATTGATGATCAGATCCTTTCTAAAGACAGAACAGGTAAACTTATTCCTAAAAATTTGGGTCAGATAAAATTATTAGGATTAGTTGAGGCCGGGTTTCCATCACCGGCTGAAGAGGAATTATCTGAAACAATGAGTTTTGATGAATATCTAATTGGCAATAGAGAGGCCTCATATATTTTGCGAATAAAAGGAGACTCTATGGTTGAAGCAGGTATTAAAGAAGGAGATATGGTTATTGTTGAGCGAGGCGCAAACTATAGAGATGGTGATATCGTTATAGCTGAAGTCGATGGTCAGTGGACTATAAAATATTTTCGACAAAACGGAAAACAGATCTATCTCGAACCAGCCAATAAAAATTACAAACCAATTTATCCAAAAGAAGAACTTATTATCTCGGCCGTTGTTAAGGCTGTTGTCAGAAAATATTAAATGTACTTATTTTCTCAAAGTGAATATCCTCGAGCAATTTTACATATCGATGGCGATTCATTTTTTGCATCATGTGAAGTAGCGAAAAATCCAGCGCTTAAAGGCAAGCCAGTTGTTACGGGAAAAGAAAGAGGCATCGCTTCAGCAATGACTTATGAGGCTAAAAGGAAAGGGGTAATTCGGGGAATGAGAATATCAGAAATAAAAAAGATTTGCCCTGAGGCGGTTATTTTGCCATCAGATTATGAAACTTATAGTTTGTACTCCTTACGGATGTATAACATTGTTAGAAGATATACTCCAGAAGTCGATGAATATAGTATTGATGAATGTTTTGCAGATATTACAGGACTTCGTGGTCTTTATCATTTATCTTACGAAAAGATTGCCGAAAAAATTAAAATTGAACTTGATCATGAACTTGGCATGACTTTTTCTATTGGTTTAGCTCCAACAAAAGTTTTAGCCAAAGTGGCTTCCAAGTGGGCAAAGCCCTCAGGTTTGACTTTTATTCCACTTAATAAAGCTCATGAATTTTTAACTAAATTACCAATTGAAAAGATCTGGGGGATCGGAACACAGACATCAGCTTTACTTAATAAGTTTGGAATTAAAACAGCGTATGATTTTGCCGAGAGAGATAAAGAATGGGTTTCTAAACATTTAGTTAAACCATACTTTGAAATATGGCAGGAATTGAGAGGGGAATATGTATATAAAATAAACACTGGAGAGAAAAGTATATATAAATCAATTAGTAAGACTAAGACATTTACTCCTTCTTCAAATAATAAGGAATATGTTTTTGCTGAATTATCAAAGAATATTGAGAATGCTTGTATTAAAGCAAGACGTTATAATTTGGCCACTTCTGAAATCATATTCTTCCTTAAAACACAGGATTTTAAATATTATTCAGCTCAAGTAAAGTTTTTTCAAACTGTTTCTGTCCCGCAAGCAATTTTGGAGGCTATTGTTGAATCATTTAATAAAATTTATGTGCCCAACACCTTGTACCGAGCGACAGGTATTGTTTTAGAAAAGTTAGTTGAAAATTCTAATATTCAGATGGATTTATTCAATAATAATTTAAACACGGAGAAAGAAAAAGTTATTTATGATTATGTTGATACTATTTCCCATAAATTTGGCAAGCATGCTATTTTTTTGGGCTCAAGTTTCAAAGCGATGGTTAATAATTCTCATCTTGGTGAACGAGGAGAGAGAGCCGAACGCAAGACAGATTTATTTAAAGGAGAAACGAGTCGAAGAAGATTAAATATCCCTATGTTGGGCGAAGCAATATAATTTTTTAAAATTTAAATTATAAAAAAAGGAGGAATAATGCTAGAATAATCAAAGAATATATTTAGTAAAAAATAAATAAAAAAATATGAAGCACATAATAAAAAAATTTGTTAAAAGAAAAGGTAGATTATCAAAAAAGCATAGCCTCAAAAAAACAATTACATGGAGAATTATAGGCTCAACCACCACGGGATTGGTGGCTTTTGCTTTCACGGGTAATTTGGGAAATTCAACATATATTACTATTGTTAATGCTCTCTTGCTTACCCTTTTTTATTATTTGCATGAAAGATTCTGGAATCGGATATAGTTAAAATAATCTATTAATTATTTAACAATGACTAATTTATAAAGAAATTAGGCTATTTTGTTACTCAATAACAAAATGAAAGAAAATTATGTCCTTGATTGTATAAAGAGGAGAAGGTCGAAATATTAGCTTAATTAGATTAAATAATATGAAAATCAATAAAAAAATAGTAGCTTTGTCAGTAGCAGGACTTGTCGGAATTGTAGGCTTGGTAGCGTCATCTGGCGTTTTTGCTTATCAAGGAGATTATACAAAAAAAGGTCCAAATTATACTACTGAGAGACACGAAGCCATGACCAAGGCTTTTGAAAGTAGTGATTATGATTCTTGGAAAGAATTAATGAGTGGTAAGGGAAGAGTAACCCAAGTCATTAATAAAGATAACTTTGGAAAATTTGCTGAGGCTCATAATTTAGCCATGCAAGGAAATTATGATGAAGCAAATAAAATTAGACAAGAATTGGGACTACGATCTGCTAATGGGGAAAGAATGGGAGCATCATATGGTCAAGGAAAAGGCCAAGGCTTTGGTCGCGCTCAAAGATAAATACAAATAACAAATACTGGCCTCTCGAAAGAGGCTAGTATTTGTTATAGGTCAATATATAGATTATGTTAAGATATATTTAGATATGGATAAATTTAAAAAAATGACGGACGAAGAATTGGTTAAGTATATTATCTTGGAAGACAAGGAGTTATTTATAGAGCTTGTTTTGCGCTATCAAGATAAATTATATCGTTACGCCTATTCTTTAGCACGAGATAATCATAAAGCTACCGATATCGTTCAGAATTCATTCATTAAATCATTTGTTAATTTAAATAGTTTTAATCCAGACTTTAAATTTTCGACATGGATATATCGTATTGTGCATAATGAAGCCTTGAATGAGATTAAAAAAAATAAAAATGAAATTGAAATACCAGATGATTTTGATATTATAAGTGATGAAGATATAGAATCGAATTTTGACCAAAATGAAATAGGGCTAAGAGTTCGGCAGTGTGTATCTTTGATGCCGATTAAATATAGTGAACCACTTACTCTTTTTTATTTAGAGGAAAAATCATATGATGAGATAAGTGATATTTTAAGAATACCTATTGGAACGGTCGGTACTAGAATTAATAGAGCTAAAATTTTAATGAAAAAAATATGTCAAACCAAGAATTAAATATCAAAGAGCAAATAATGCATAAAATTAAGTCGGGAGAAATTAAAATCAAACCGAGGTGGTATTTTGTTGTTGGTTCTTTTTCTTCAATCTTGGGCTTAGTTGGAATGGCCTTAGTAATTATATTTTGTACTAATCTCTTTTTATTTACCCTAAGAACAAATAGTTATATGAAAGGCTATCGTATCGAACAAATTATTTCAAATTTCCCTTGGTGGGCATTGTTCATTGCTATTTTGGGTGTCGGATTAGGAATTTATTTTTTGAAGAAATTTGATTTTTCTTATAGAAAAAATTTTGTCTTTATGGTCATAAGCATAATTTTGGCAATATTTATAGCTAGCTGGCTTTTTGATTCACTGGGTATTAACGATGCATTTATGCGTAGGGGTATGATGAATAAAATTTATCAAAAATATGATGGACGTGGCATGATGAAAATGCATAATAATATAAGATTTCAACAATAAATAGCTTGTTATGGTTTTAATTTTAATAGTGATATAATCTCAATATGGAAAATATTATTATATATCAGTTTTTTATATTATTACTGGGGACATTATTTGCGTGGTATAACTTTGCAGTCGAGTTTATTGTCTGGAGAAGAGGTAAAACTTGTTCTACAGATTGTGCTTGTACAAGTTGTGGCAAGGGAGCAAATCCTTTTAAGACCCCTTGTTTTTTTGGGGCAATATTTTTTACACTTTCTTTTGTTTTGAGTGCCTTAATGTATTTTAATTAGTCAGATTGATTCCTTATTAAGGAAATTTATTAATAATTTAAGGAGCTAGATATTTGCCTAAAATTAAAATTTTTTGTAAAATATCCTAGCTTTTAGCTATAAATATTTGAAAATATAAAATGTATTTTCGGTATTTGTAATATTATAAGTTAATATATAAAAAATATGAAAGAAATAAAGAAAAAAGAAAACAAGGGATTTGATAAGATTATTCCGCTAGGCAATAGGGTTTTGGTTGATCCTGAAGAAAAAGCTGAAAGCGGAGAGCATAAAAAAACAGCTTCCGGCTTGTATGTGCCAGATTCTGCTGGTGAACATGAAAAGCCAGAAAGAGGAATGGTCCTTGCTGTTGGTGAAGGGGCCTACGATGATGGAATTTTAATTCCTGTTAAGGTAAAGGTCGGGGATAAAGTCATTTTTTCAAAATATGGGTATGATGAGATTAAAATAGATGATAAAAAATATTATATTTTGAAAGAAGATAGTATTTTAGCAGTTATTAAATAATTTTATTTACAATATGGCTAAACAAATTTTATATAACGAAGAAGCAAGAAAAAAATTAAAAAATGGTATTGATGCTGTAGCCGAAGCAGTAAAGACAACATTGGGTCCGCGTGGGCGTAATGTTGTTTTGGAAAAAAGTTATGGAGCTCCTATTATTACTAACGATGGAGTAACAATAGCCAAGGATATAGTTCTGAAAGATAAGTTTGAAAATATGGGAGTAGAAATTATTAAAGAAGTTGCTTCAAAAACAAACGAAATTGCTGGTGATGGGACGACGACCTCAGTAATTTTAACTCAGATGATGATCACCGAAGGGATGAAGCACACAACAATGGGAGTCAATGCTATGGCCCTGAAACGTGGAATCGAAATAGCCACCGAAGATGCTATTAAAATATTACAAGAAATTTCTAAACCAATAAAAAATAAGGAAGAAATTAAACAAGTAGCTACAATTTCAGCTGAATCAGAAATAATCGGAGGGATTATTGCCAATACGATTGAAAAAGTCGGTAAAGACGGAGTCGTGACAGTTGAGGAATCACAATCCCTGGGTGTTGAGTCTGATGTTGTAGAAGGTATGGAATTCGACAAAGGATATGTTTCTCCATATATGATTACTAACCCTGACCGCATGGAAGCTGAAATGAAGGATCCGCTAATTTTGGTTACAAGTAAAAAAATATCTATTGTTAAAGAAATTTTACCATTAATGGAAAAATTGGTGCAGGCCGGGAAAAAAGATTTAGTTATTATTGCTGAAGATGTTGATGGAGAAGCCCTTACAACATTTGTTTTAAATAAATTGCGTGGGGGATTTAATGTTTTAGCTGTTAAGGCTCCGGGTTATGGTGATGAAAAAAGAAAACAATTGGAAGATATAGCTATTACCGTTGGGGCAAAATTAGTTACTGAAGATGTTGGCAGTATAAAACTTGATAACGCAGAAATAAATATTTTAGGTAAATCAAGTAGAATTATCTCTACTAAAGATAAAACAATCATAGTTGGAGGTAAGGGTAAAAAATCTGAAATTGATAATAGAATTTCCCAATTAAAGAAACAGAGAGAATTAGAAAAATCAAAATATGAAATGGAGAAATTTGATAAACGGATTGCTAAACTTGCTGGAGGAGTAGCGGTTATTCGTGTTGGAGCTGCGACAGAAACTGAGATGAAATATCTTAAATTAAAAATAGAAGATGCTGTTAATGCTACAAAAGCGGCTATTGAAGAAGGAGTCATTGCTGGAGGAGGTAGTGCTTTAATTAAAGTTGCTAAAAAATTAATGAACCGCAAGGTGAAATTAAATGAAA
>CAYSSZ010000002.1:7259-13396 GCA_964434095.1 uncultured Candidatus Saccharibacteria bacterium
GCGGCAATTCTTCTGACAACAGAAGTAGCTATTACCGAAGAACAAAAAGAAGAAAAACCTGCAGGTCCAGCTATCGACCATGATTATTAAAATAAAAGAAATCCCTCACTCGAGGGATTTCTTTTATTTAACTTTAACTTGAATCTTTTTGCCACTATCTTTATTTTTTGGTAATTTGACAATCAGAACGCCATTTTTTGTTTCGGCATCAATTTTATCCTCATCTACTTTTATCGGTAATGAAAAACTTCTTGAAAAACTACCGTATTCTCTTTCATATCGATAACATTTATTTTTTTTATCTTCTTCTTTATGTTCTTTGTTAATCTGGCCTGAAATTGTTAAAATTCCGTCTGAAATTTCAACATTAATTTCATCGCCTGATAATCCCGGAACATTAGCAGTAACAACTACCTCATTTTCATTTTCAGTGATGTCAACTTTCGGAAAACTGATCGCGTTTTTAGAAAAATTATTTACATCGCGATCGAATGGTGACCAAAATGATTCATCAAACAAATGATTCATCGCATCACGTAGTGAAAATAAGTTGCGTTCCGGTTCAAATGACATTAATTCTTTTTTATTCATATTTGATAAGTGTTAATTAATACTACTAATATTCGACCGGAAAATATTTTACTCGATTAAGGTTAATTTTGTCAAGAATTAATTAACAATAAAAGTGGATTTAGGTCATAAGTTATCCACAGGTGGCTCTTTACGTATTCGATAAAGCCTAATATAATAGCAAGACAGCTGTTAATTATCGTAAGATAATTTTCGGTTGGGCAAGACTCCACCGCAAGGTGGATTTTTGCATTTCAATTTTAGTTTCGAAAAAAATATAAATGTATTATTATTGATAATATGAATTCACCAAGCAATTTTAAAAAAATTATAATAGTTATTTCATCAAGTAATTTTCGTGATGAAGAGTATTTTATTCCGAAAGATATATTTATAAAAAATGGATTTAAAGTAAGGACGGCTTCAAATAAATTAGGTATGGCTATTGGGGTAAATGGAGGAGATACTTTAGTCGATAGATTGGTGTCTGAAGTTAAAATTGATGAGTTTGATGCAGTTATTTTTATTGGAGGACCTGGAACTTTAAAAAACTTAGATAATGATGATTCTTACCAACTAATAAAAAAGACAATTGAAAATAATAAGATTCTTGGCTCAATCTGTATTAGCCCAGTTATTTTGGCGAAATCAGGTATTTTGAAAAATAAAAAGGCAACAGTTTGGTCATCCAATATGGATAAGTCTGCTATTAAAATTTTAAAAGAAAATGGGGCAATTTATAAAGAAGAACCCGTAGTTATTGATGGGAAGATAATTACGGCCGATGGTCCTTCTTCTGCAAGATTATTTGCCGAAACTATTATAGATATATTATCAACAAATTAGAGTTTTTTTTATTTTTATTATATAATATAAAGTAATGGATCACGTATGAAATCGCGGACGCGACCAAATGTGATTCATAAATATAATTGTTTATTATAATTTTAAAATAGGAAAGCAGATAAATTAACTACATGTCCGCGTCCTATTTCATACGTGATGGAAACTTTTAAATCAATTCTTTTTACAATCATTGGTTTGGGAATTTTATTTTTTGTCGGATTATGGGCTTTTTCATCTATTGAATCCGGTAGTGACCATGTTAATAGTCAAGAAATAAAAAGATTGAAGGACGAAAATCAAGAATTAAAGAATGAAATTGCAAAGTTAACAACGGCTAATAGTCTTTTAACAGCAAAAGATAATGAAAATACTCAGATTGGAAATGAAGTGGCAAGTGAGCAAGTAGAAGTAAAAGAAGAACCAGTAAAACCAACCAAACCAACAACAACGACTACCACAACGACGACAACTAAAACATTAAAATATCAAGAATTGATAGATGGTTTACAAGTATTAGTTAACAAAGGAGTTATTCTTGAAAGAGGTAATCAAGGTCCGAGTGTTGGTTTAGTTCAGAAGTTTTTAAATGCTTACAACGGAACTTCTTCTAGAATAGATAATGATTTCGGTAAAACTACTGAAACGGCCGTGAAGGCTTATCAAAAGGCTGTTGGAATGACAGCTGATGGAAAAGTAGGGAAGACAACATTCCTGAAAATGATTACTTGGCTCAAAAGTAAAGGATAAAAACATTATGATAATTATAAAACCCGCCAGAACGCGGGTTTCATAATTATTTACTTTTACCTTTACTATTTTTCTTAATCAACATTTCTTTTTTAATTGCTAATCTCTTAGCAGTTTTATGTGAATGTTTAGATTTTTTATGCGGTTGCATTGCTGTAGCTCTTTTGGCCATAATATTTTTTATTTGACTCGCCATAGCTTAAAGCATGGGCGGTTGTTTATTATTAATAAGATGCTAATTATACTTTAAATTATCAAATAAACCAACATATATTTAGTTTCCACCTTACCAGCTTTCTGCTATAGCAGAATTGAGGTAAAAGAAAAATCCCCTATAATAAGCTTAGGGGATTTTTGAGTTGCTATAATTTATTTAGCGAGTGACGGAGATTGGATAACCTGGTTGAGGTTGGTTATCTTTTTCAGCTTTAGGTGCTGAAATAGTTATTTGCCCCGTATTATTATCTCTTACAATTTCATATCCAGTATTGTAATTATAAGTGATTATTCCGGTATCAGGATCTTTGACAGGATTTTTCCATGAACCAACATTAGTATCTGGGTCTACTGGCAATATAGCAAGATAAGGACTTAAACAAGGAGCAATATCATAACCACCTGTTTCACTTTTCATTACTGTCGCGGTTGTGGGGATATCTGTGCAATCAAAAATACCTTTATTGTCCACCATGTTTTGTTGAATTGCACTTAATATAGATTCTACATTAGCTTGTCTTTGTGTCATCCTAGCATCCTGGAACCTTTTGGCGGGGTTAATGGCCACAATAACTATAGCTGCTAATATGGCAATTATGGCTATGACGACTAATACTTCAATAAGAGTAAAACCTCTTTTTTTATTATTATTTTTTGACATAATATATATTCTAAAGTAATTATAAATAAGCTTATAATATTTTTATCTTAATAGTGAAGTTTTTATGAACAGCGGTTTTTTAATTAAACTAATAATTCGACCTTTTTACCATATAATGATCACTTTTTAAGTTTGGCAGATTGGGTTATTGGGATTTGATAAATCTATTTTTATACATTCTGTAAAATTATTTATAGGAAATTTTGATAGAGAATCATCTAATTTTACCAAGTAGTATGTATGAGTCCTATTTACCTCACTATGGGCAACAATAGTTTCTGAATTAATTATTTTGCAAAAGTCATTAGGAGAAACGACTAGGTCGAAAGGCATACTTACATCTCCAGTATAATCATTATCTTGAGATAAAATTAACCTAGCTGACTCTATACACCCAAGAGCTATATCTTCGCCAAGTATTTTATACTCAGAATCGAGGATATCAAAACGGGTGAAAAATCCAGTAAAAGTTAAAGTAGTAGCAACTGAAAGCAAAACGAAAGATATTATAATCACAGAAATTAATGCTACAAAACCAGTTTTTTGATGATGAATATTTTCTTTTTTTATAATTAAAAAATTCATATTTGCTATAATACTATTAAATATTTTGTATAGTTTACTTCTTGTCCATTAATAATTAAAGTAATCTTGACCCCTTTGGGATTTTCACCAATTGTTTCAAAAGATAATTTATCAACACTTACATTTATGGTTGTAATTTCTTTATTATTGAGAGTGATTTTGTTATTTTCATATTTAATTTCAAATTCATTTTCATTATCATTATCTGCATTGGCTGATAGAATATTAGAGGAGGGAATATCTATATCTTTGGCTTGATTTATTACCCAATTAATCTTTTTTAAAACAAAATTCATTTCCCCTTGGACGGTAATACGATTTTCTGTTTTGTGACTATTTTGTACTAGCATAAATGAAGTCATAATCAATCCACCGATCATAAAAGAAAAAAGCGCGATATAAATAATCATTTCTAATAAAGTAAAACCAGTATTATTTTTTTTACAAATTTTTGTCATTTTTAACAACTTCCACCAGTAGATTTAATAATTTTTATATTTATATTAGAGCTTGCATTATGGAGTGGTAAATAAATTAAATTATTTTCATAGTCAATGCCTGTTGCATAAGTAGAAAAATTTATTCCACAATCTACTATATCCCAACGTGTTATTGATGTTGGTTCAGAAATATTAAGTACAACAAAGGGTTTATTTGGGTCGGTAGTTGCAACTAATGCTAAGTTTGATGTGACCCGGATTCCTATGATTATTGATCCACTACTATTTAGTCCAAGATTTATTGACCCAAGAATTTGTGGATCATCTGGATTACTTATATCAACAACAAAAAAATCTTTATTTGATGGATCCTTAGCTCTTTTTCTACCAATATAAGCTCGATTACCTATAACATAAAGACTGATACCATCTAACTCTTCTCCTGCCGTATTAACACCAGGCAAATTAAGAATACTGCCAGTATTTGGTGAATTTGATGGGTCTGGAATATTAGTTGGGTCAGTTACATCAAGGATTATCAATTCTCCCAAATCATCTGAAGTAACTAAATATGCGAAAGTTCTTATTACTCCTCTAACATTTTGATCTCTAACTATAATGTCGTTTATGTTGTGGTCTACAGGATCACCAAGAGCAGTACCTCCTTTGCTACCAAGAGGTATAGGAGTATTAGGATTAGAAACGTCAAAAATATGAAATTCAGCCGCTCCACTTGCAACCAATCGATGAGTACCCATATATACACGATTTTTGTAATAATAAATTGTTCTACCACCAGGACAAGTATGAGGACATGTCCCCGTCACTCCAGGTAAAGATGTAAATATTGGGGAGCTTGGTGTATCTATATTTGAAATATTAATAACAGCCAGTTGATTGGTTCCTTTGTTTTCATCATTTGCAATATAAGCAAAATCTCCTGCAACATCAATATCTTCAAGACCATCTGATATATCTAAATGGCCATGTAAAGTGGGATTATCGATATCTGTTGTATTAAAAATATAAAAATCATCTTTATTGTTGCCAGCTGCTTTTGTAACCAAAAAAAGATTATGATTTTGAACATCAAGGCTTTTACCATAACCCTCTGTTTTTAAGATTGAACCATTATAAATTAATTCTTCTGGTTTTTTCCAATCATCATTATCTGGGGAATCTGTGCCACAATCTCCACCAAGAGCTAGAGCTTCGGCAATATCTGTAAATATAGATGAAAACTCAATTTTTTGAGGATTAGGGGAGGAGGTGTTCCAAGAAATTTCACTTGTTACTTTCTTTTTACATGGGGTTAGGTCAGAGACTATTAATTTTTTTAGATATGGCAATATTGATGGTGGATCACTATCTTTGTTAATTTCTTCAGCAGAATTTATGATTTCAAGAAAATTAATATTTGCATCTATTTTTTTCTTTTCTAACTGCTCTTGAGCTTTATAAATAAATTCTTGATTTATTTCGTTTTTTATTGCCACCAACTGACCTTGATTCATAACATAACCTGTTCCTACTCCATTAAAACTAGTAGTTAAAAGAATAATTCCTGTAATATTTATCATCAAAATAGCAAAAGCTAGGACAAGTTCTATTGTGATAAATCCATTATTTGTTTTTATATTAAGTTCATTCATCCCATTAAAAATTTAAACATACAATCATATCTCATATATTTCCCGTCTATAGAATTTTCAACGGTAAAAGTTATATTACCAATCAATTAGTCCATTTTCAGATATTATAATTGTTTTTTGTTTACCACCTGTATCAGTAAGCGTTATATTTCCTTCATTTGCATTACCAGACAATTGTTCAAAGACAATGTCAGTCAATCCTGATGATATTATTTTTTCTTCTCGAGGTATTATTTCATTAGTTGAATCATTTGAATTATAAGTATCCCCCTTAAAAATAAGATAGTAGTCTAATCCATTTTCGATATGAACTCCGTGCTTTGTTTGGTTCACATTATTCATCGCCCTATTTCTAGCTTTATGTAATGTTGAGACTAAAATCATTTCCTCTTTCAAAACTTGTTCTTGTCTAAATAGATT
>CAYSSZ010000002.1:13496-19572 GCA_964434095.1 uncultured Candidatus Saccharibacteria bacterium
TTTATGGCAAAATTACCAAATGTTCCACGACAACGCTCTAAACTAGAAGCTAAAGATTTTCCATTACGTACGTCAGCAATTATTCTTTCAAATGTTTTAATTTCTGATTTGGTTTTTGTCTGATTTTTAATCAAAGTAATACTTTCAATAACAGTTATGCCCGATTTAATTAAAAAGGATAATTTTTTTGCAAAAAAAGTTTGCTTGCGAGTGGATAATTTATAATATGAAAAAAATTGAATATTTTTGAAATTAGTGACAGTCCTACTTATTATTGAAACTATTTTGTTTTCTATTTTATCATTATTCATAATTAACTCTTAAAATTTCTTGTATTGTGGTAATTCCACTTAAGGCTTTTTGAAATCCATCAAAAAGCATTGGAGTCATACCATTTCTTATGGCCATTTGTTTAATCTCAGCAGAAGATGCTTTGAGTAATATTCCTGACCGTATTTCTTCATTAGCAATTAAAACTTCATTGATTACAATTCGTCCAAAATAACCACTTCCGTTACATTTGGAGCAGCCTTTTCCTTGATAGAAAGTTTTATTATTTGCCAAAATTTGTTCAGGTATAGTTTCAGACAAACGATAATATTCTTCATCTGTTAATAATTTTTCTTCCTTACAGTTTTCACAAATTTTACGAACTAACCTCTGTCCTATAGCTATACTAATTGTCGAAGCTACTAAAAATGGCTCGATCTTCATATCAAGAAGACGAGGCAGGGTGGTGGAGGCATCATTTGTGTGTAAAGTTGATAGGAGTAAATGGCCAGTTAGAGCGGTATTAACAGCAATTCCAGCAGTTTCCATATCGCGAATTTCTCCAACCATAATAATATTTGGATCTTGTCTTAAGATAGAACGAAGACCAGTAGCAAATGTTAATCCCGTTCTTGTGTTGACTTGAATTTGTTCAACCCCATCAATAGCATATTCAATAGGATCTTCAATTGTAATAATCGATACATCTGTCTTATTTAACATTTTTACTAATGTATATAGTGTTGTAGTTTTTCCTGAGCCGGTCGGTCCCGTTACAAGTATCATCCCAGTTGGATTTTTAATGGCATGAATAATTTTTTGTTGGTCTATTTCATTAAACCCCAAAGTTTGAAGAGTAAATTGTTCGGCATTTTCAGCTAGTATTCTTAAAACAACATTTTCTCCGTGATATGTAGGTACGATAGATACACGGATGTCAATACTTTCCGTTTCAGAAATTAAATTACGAAATCTTCCATCCTGCGCTGAATAATGCTCATCTGTTCGAAGGCATGCTAAAACTTTTATTCGTGAAATTATTTCCGAATGAATCTCTTTGGGTAGTGAATATGAATCTTCCAAAACACCATCAATGCGAAATCGAACACGGATGGATTTTTCCAGAGGATCTATGTGGATATCCGAGGAATTTATAGAAAAAGCATGTCGGATTAGTTGATCAATTAAGTTAATAATTGAAATATTTAATCCCTCGGATAATTCCTTTTCTATTATAGACTTAAAATCATTCATAGTGTGGAATGATTAAACTAGACTAATATACCATAAATGTTCCTAAATAAACAGGATATTGACTTTAAATAAATATGTATCAATATTGTATCAACACTATTGATTTTATGAAAGGAAACGTTCTTTTTTTAGACATATTTCTTTAATATGTTTTCTTTTTATTATTGGTCTCGTTACTTAAACGAAAAATTCGGCCAATTATTTGGTCGAATTTTTTCTGAATATAATTTATCGATGCTGATCGTATTCTTCGAGATAAGTCGTTAATTGGCTAGTTACTCTAATGAAAGTTGCTCTTTTAGAAAATTCTTTTAATTTACGAGCTCCGATATATGTACCTGTACTACGAAGAGAACCAAAAAGATCCTGAATAAAATCTGCAATAAGACCCTTATAAGGCATTAAAACATACCGGCCTTCAGATGCCCGATAATCTGACTTTTTACCATAAAATTTTAGTAGAGCTTCGTTTGAAGACGAGCCAATATATTCTTTGTATTTTTTTCCATCTTTAATTATTAATTTTCCACCACTTTCTTTGAATCCAGAAAACATTGATCCAAATAAATTAAAATCTGCTCCAGCACAAAAAGCTTTTGCTATGCACGAAGGATATTGTTGACCGCCGTCGGCTATGACTAAACCATAACCGCCACGATTGTTAGAAATACCATGAGCGGCGTCGGCGCATTCTATTACGGCTGAAAGTTGTGGATAGCCTACTCCGGCCATTCTTCTAGTTGTACAGGCTGAACCTGGCCCAATACCAACTTTAACAATGTCAGCTCCAGAAAGAATTATTTGCTCAGTCATTTCATTGGTGACGACATTACCAGCAATTATTATATGCTCTGGACAAAGACTGCGTACTAGCTTGATTGATTCGAGGAATCTTTCGAGATAACCGTTCGGAACATCAATACAGATAAATGAAAAATTATTAATTAAGCCCGTTTTTATCATATCTTTTAATTGCTCAATATCCTCATTTCTGATACCTAAGGTATAAACAATATAATCAGGATTATCAAAAGTTTTGAAAAAATTTTTATAGTCTTTAACATTGTAATATTTATGGAAAGTCGTAATCATTTTATACTTCGATAGGATTCTGGCCATTTCAAAAGTACCACAAGATATCATATTTGCAGTCATTATTGGAACACCAGTCCATTTTTTATTCGAGTAATAAAAATTAAAAGTTCGCTCTAATTCAACGTCTTTTCGAGAAGTAAGTGTACTTCGCTTAGGGCGAAGCAAAACATCTTTATAATCAAGTTTTATTTCTTCTTCTATGCGCATGTTTTAAATATACCACAATATTTTAAAAATGGCATTTAACCTAGGTAATAATTATGATAAAATAAAAAGATGAATCATTTACCAATTATTTTATCAATCTTACCGTTTTTTGTTTTTCTTTATTTATTACTAATTAAAAAGGCAACTTTACTTAAGGCTTCTTTGGTAACACTTGGTTTATACACAGTCCTAGCTATCTTTTATTGGCAAATTATCGGAACATTTTTATATGCTTCTTTTGGCAAAGGAATTTTTGTAGCCATAGATATTTTCCTAATTATTTTTGGAGCAATTTTATTTCTTGAAGTATTAAAAGATCAAAAAATAATTAAAAATATTTCTCATTATCTTTCAAATATCTCGAGGGATTATCGTATTCAAGTTATTTTAATTGCATGGTTTTTTGAGTGTTTTCTTGAGGGGACTGCAGGTTTTGGTACTCCAGCGGCTATTGCTGTGCCACTTTTGATTGGACTTGGTTTGCCACCGATTCGAGCCCTTGTTGTTGGATTACTTGGTAATAGTATACCCGGAATTTTCGGTGCTGCTGGTACACCAATCAGAGTTGGTTTTTCAAATTTAGGAGTGGCCAATATTCCTCAATATGCTGCCATGTTTAATATTGTTGGAATGATCGTGCCTGTTTTCATGCTTTGGATAATTACAGCCGGTAGACCCAACAGAAAAAAAGAATTTTTCGATGCCCTACCTTT
Source organism: uncultured Candidatus Saccharibacteria bacterium (assembly GCA_964434095.1). Taxonomy (GTDB): domain Bacteria; phylum Patescibacteriota; class Minisyncoccia; order Phycocordibacterales; family UBA9973; genus UBA8515. Next base: position 17,036 of record CAYSSZ010000002.1, read on the forward strand.
TGCTATTTGGTCAGGAATCTTATTTGTTGGTTTTTCAATTTTATTCTTAAAACTATTTGGTCAAGAATTCCCATCAATCCTTGGGTCTTTGGCTGGAATGATTGTGACCATAATAACAGTCAAGCTTGGTATTTTTGTTCCAAAAGATAAATTAACACTCAATGATAATCAAGAAGATGTTAAGACAATGTCAGCTTTTAAATCTTTTCTGCCCTATATTATTTTAGTTGTTGCTTTAATTTTAGGAAAAATAATTATTGGTAAGATTGGTTTCCCGATAGGAATTGGATTTAAGCACACATTTAGTTTATTTAATCCGGGGCTAATTTTTATACTAGTAGCCATAATTGTGGGGGTTTTATGGCAAAGTAAAAAAGAAATTATCGTTAGATCTATAAAATCAGCTTATAGGGGAGCTATTATTCCATTTCTGGTAATTGCTTCGATGATGGCTATGGTAGAAATTATGAAAAATTCAGGTCAAAATATTTCAGGATTACCTTCAGCTATCAATATTATAGCCCGTGCAATTGAATCTAATTTATTGCCATTTTTTGCACCATTTGCAGGTGCATTTGGGGCGTTGTTAACAGGTAGTGTAACAGCGTCAAGTGTAATGTTTGGAGCATTGTTTAATACTACGGCTATTAGTATTGGTTTAAATCAAAGTATTATCTTGGCTTTATTGGTTGTTGGGGGAGGTATAGGTAATATGATTGCTCTTGCCGATATTTTAACGGCAGAAGCAGTAATTGGAGAAAAAAATGCTGAATTGAAAATTTTAAAAGGAGTACTTATTCCGTGTCTTATTTGCCTTTTAATGGTTGGTGTAATTGGGATGATCGTAATATAGTTTATTTCCTAAATGGTAACTCAACGAAAAAAGTTGAACCGCGATCTTTACCTCTAGATTTAAAATAAATTTTACCTTTGTGTCTTTTTATAATTATTCTTGAGAGATATAATCTTAATCCTAATCCATCAGTATAGATATGCCTAGCTCTAAGACCACGATAAAATTTAGTAAAAATTCTACACTTATTCATTAAACTTAGTCCTATCCCTGTATCTGAGACATAAAAAATTAATCTATTTTGATTAGTCATATAATCGATAGAAATTTTTCCATTCGCTGGAGTATAAAGAACAGCATTTTCTATTAAAGAGTCAACAACAAAATGGATTTTTTTAAGATCAATTGTTAAAAGTGGAACATCACGAAAAGATGAAACATTTAATGATATGTTTTTTTTATTAATCTGATTACGATATTTAACTAATGACCTTTCAACCAATTCACGAATAGAAGTTGCTTTAAAATTATAACCAGACTGATCTTCAACTTTTTTAATACCTATAAACAAATCAACTATTTCAACCAATTTGTCGGTTAAGTTTGTTATATTTTGGAGTAAGTTCGTCTTTTCTTCATTTGTCAGCTCTTTCTCAAGTTCACTTGTTGTCCAGGCAATGCCGGTTAATGGAGTTCTGAAAACGTGGTTAACAATTTGAGTAAATTCGTCTTCATAGCGTGTTTTATTAAAGAACATTATTATGAAGAATAGCCAAAAAGCTAAAAGACTAACAAAAAATACTACAGGAATGATAGTGTTTATAAAATCTGGTAGATTTAATGTGTCTTTCGCAATTAATAAATAAGTTATTCCTGCAAAATATATAGTTAAACAGGTGACTTTTATTAAACGTTTAAAAAATGACATAACAACATTTTAACTCATTTTTAAAAAATAATGAAGCATTTCAATTGATTGATTTCTTTGATATAATAAATATGTTATCGATTATAATAAATATAAATAAAACGATATGTACTTAAGGGTAAAGGTTATTCCAAAAGCCAAAAAAGAGAAAGTCGAGAAAATTAACGGAATTGGATATATTATATCTGTTAAAGAACCAGCTCGTAATAATCTTGCGAACGATCGTGTTAGGGCAATACTTTCACGAGAATTTAAAGTCCCTGAAAAAAATGTTCGACTTCTACTCGGTCATCATAGTCAGCACAAAATGTATTCTATAAAATCGATTAGTTTATTTTAGTTTTGTCATTTTAGGGTTGTGGTCTCGACCTTGAAAATAGTTATAATTAATTGAGAAATGTAAATTTTAAATTGAATGATTTATAATTTACATCTAGTACTTATGAAAAATATAAATATCAAGGCAACAAATATGGATTTGACTGATGCAATCAGAGAATATGTTGAAAAAAGACTTGAAGCTACAGAGAAATTTTTTAAAGAGACAGAACCAACAATATATATTGAATTAGGAAAGACTACAAAGCATCACAAAAGCGGAGATTTTTTTAAGGCAGAATTTAATATAACAGTAGCTGGAATTAACTATTATACTGTTGCTGAAGAGGCAGATTTATATGAAGCAATTGATGAAGCCAAAGAAGAGATTCTTCGTCAAATTAAAGATAAAAAAAATCGCAAACAGACTCTCTTTAAACGAGGAGCGACAAGTATTAAAAAAATGATTAAAGGTATTAGTAAAAGAAATCCATTTAC
>CAYSSZ010000002.1:19672-31119 GCA_964434095.1 uncultured Candidatus Saccharibacteria bacterium
GAGCGACAAGTATTAAAAAAATGATTAAAGGTATTAGTAAAAGAAATCCATTTACTTCAAAATATTAAAATTTAATTTCAAATATAATTAGTTTCTTTGCCCCCTTCCTTAATTATTTTCTCTATTATAAATTGATCATTTTCATATCTAGCTTTAGTGATTTTAATACGTTTCCCATCTTTAAAATAAAATATTCCCGGCCAACCGAAATAGGCTCGGTATTTATTATAAAGATGCATAGGATCATCATTTAAATCAATAAAGCCGTCTTCTTTTTTTATTTTTTTACAAAAAGTAGCCTCACTTTCATTTTGCTGTTTTGGTTCAATATTTCCATTAATAATATTAGGCAAGTTTTCAATAAGTAAATTCCCACCAATTTTTATTAATTTTTTCCGAAGCTCTTCTTTTGTTTCGGCTATGTTTATTTCTATTTCTTGTTCTGCAATAATAGGACCACTATCTAGCTTATATTCCATTTGTTGAATCGAGACTCCGGTTCTTTCATCCCCATTTAGTAGTGCTTGTTCAAGAGGTGAAGCTCCACGATATTTTGGCAGAAGAGAGTAATGAATATTAATTGTGCCTAGTTTTGGCATTCCTATAAGTTCCTCAGGAAGAATTTTTCCGTAAGCAACTACGATTGAAAGTTGAAAGTTAAAAGTCGAAAGCTTATCAAGAAATTCCTTATTAATTTTTTCTGCCTGAAGATAGGGAATATTATTTTCAATAGCCCAGACTTTGACCGGCGGGGGAGTAATAATCATTTTTCGTCCCTTTGGTTTATCAGGAGCAGTAATTATAAGTGACGGCCAGTAGCCACTTGCTTTTAATATTCCAAGCGTTTTGCTAGCAACTTCTGGAGTTCCAAAAAAAATAAAATTTAAATTATTATTTGGCATATTAAAATTTTATAAAACTTCATGAATATCCTTAGCTTTATCAATAAATAAAATACCATTTAAGTGGTCAATCTCGTGTTGAAAAATATGGGCTAACAGGCCTGAGCCACTTTTTGTAAATTTTTTACCTGTGTGATCATAAGCCTCAACAGTTACACGTGTGGATCTTCTTGTTTTTCCATATAATGGTCTAACAGATAAACAACCTTCCATCATTAATTTATTATCCTTAGAAATTTTTTTTATAATTGGATTAATAAAAATCAAATTACTATTTTTTTTGCTTGATTCGTATTCAGGGTCAATTATTTGACCAGACATATATTTTTCATCAAAAACTTTCCATGACACAATAAACATTCTTAATGAAAGACCAATTTGAGGGGCAGCAATAGCAACTCCATCATATTGAGAGTTCAAGGCCTCATTCATATCAAAAATTACTTTTTGAATATCTTTTCCGGTAATTGAAGCAGGGAGTATTTCCTTCGAGATTTTTCTCAAGACAGGATTATCTAACTGAACAATTTCCACCATTTTATTTTAATTCCTTAATATATTCTAATAAATTATCAATATTTATTGTTTCCTGTGACCTGGTGCTCATATCTCTGACTATAACAGAATTTTCAATTGCTTCCTTTTGGCCAAAAATTAATGCATATTTTATACCTAATTTCTCAGCAATAGCCAATTGAGCAGAGAGATTATCTTTAGAAATTGATTGAGCTATTGGCACTTTACCTTTGCGCAAAATTTCAATAACATTAAGAGATTTTAGTTTGGCCTCAAAACCAAGTTGAATAAAATAAAGTCTTGGTTTTTTGAAAATTCTAGGGGAAAGTTTAGCGTACCAATCTGATTCAACAACTCGATCAACACCAATAGACATACCTACAGATGGTACATCTTTTTTACTGCCTAATTGTTTTGCCAAATAATCATAACGTCCACCGCCGGCCACGGCTATTCTTTTTCCTGTTTCGGAATCTTCTTGAATTATTTCTACTACTGTACGAGTGTAATATGATAAACCTCTAACTAAATTTTTATTAATTGAATAGGGAATATCCATTTGTTCTAAATATTCTAAAACTTCTTTAAAATGTTTTTTACAATTAGGGCATAGATTAGAAATTGACTCAGGAGCATTTTTATTTAACTCAATTGTTTTTTCTTCTTTAGAATCTAAAATTCTTAATGGATTAACTTTTAATCTTTCGCGATCAATTGGAGCAAGCAAAGTCATGTTTTTCTTGTAAAAAGCGATAAGCTCTTTAATATAGCTCGCTCGGCATTCCTTATCTCCGATTGAATTTATATCAATTGATAAATTACTAGCTCCAGCTTCTTGTAAAATAGTCCATGTTGTTTTAATTACAAGGGCATCCATAATGCTCTTTTCGCTACCGATAACGTCCATATCAAATTGATATAGTTGTCGATATCGACCCTTTTGGGGATTTTCGTGACGAAAAACAGGTCCATAACTATAAAATAGTTGTGGCTGAGGAAGGCTTTGCATTCCATGTTCAATATAACTTCTTATTAAAGGAGCGGTGTGTTCTGGTCTTAATGCTAAATGATCACCACCTTTTGTTTTTAATGTGTACATTTCTTTATCAACAATATCAGTCCCGATACCAATTGAAGAAGTAAAGACATCGTTAAATTCCATGATAGGTGTTTCTATCGGTTTAAAACCATAATAGACGGCAACTTCTTGAGCTTTCTCAAAAAAACCTTGAAAATAATAATATTGATCATCAATAATATCACGTGTTCCTTTTACGGTTGCAAGCGGTTCATTTTTAGATTTTTTTATATTTTTTTTCACTTTAATTATTAAAACAACTTAATTAATAAATAATAAGATTTTATTTTATTTTTCTCAAATAAATAAGATTTAATTACAATTTTTATTGATTTACTATTTGAAATTCTTGTAAACTTCCGGGTAGATAAGAGACATTTTTTATTGGCAAAAGCCTTAGATAAGCTCGGCCAACTAATAATTTTTCCGGTAGAACTCCCCAAAAACGTGAATCTGAACTTCGATTACGATTATCTCCCATAACAAAATATTCACTATTCCCCGTTTTGTATTCACCAGTACTACTAAATTTTTCTGCGATATACGGCTCTTCTAAAATAAAACCATCTGGATTACTTTCATTTATAATTTTTATTTGATCTTCATTAATTATTAAAGTTTCGTTTGGTAAACCAATAATTCTTTTAATAAAAAATCTTTTCTGATCGTTCGGATATCTGAAAATTACTACATCCCCACGAACAGGGTTTCCAATATTGTACGAAAGCTCGTCCACTATTAAATATTCACCATTATGAAAAGTTGGATACATTGATTCTCCGCTTACAACGAAAGGTTGGGCTACAAAGATTCTAATTGGAATCACTATTAAAAGAGCTATAATTGCGAACTTAACGACATCCCAAATATTTTTAATACCTTGTTTTAATTTTATTTGATCATTCATATTAATCAATATCTTAACACAAAATTACCATTGACAGAATACTATGTTTCGTTTTCTGCTATTTATAATTTATATTAAGTCAAATATGTCATAAATATTTTTAAAAAATATTTTTGATTTAGTTTATATATTTGGTAAGATATATCATATGTTAATTTTTGGGTTAGGAAACCCTGGAACTGAATATGAAAATACTCGTCATAATGCAGGTCGGATTATTCTATTTAATATTGCCAAGAATAATGATTTTCCTGAATGGAAAAAAGATTTAAAATTAAATGCGTTAAAATCCGTTGGTAAAATTAATAATGAAAAATTTGAATTAATATTACCGGAAACATTTATGAATAATTCTAGTCAGTCAGTTTTTCCCCTGATTGATACTTCGCCTTTGCCAAAGGCTTCGGCGGAACAAAGAAAGAAAAAAATAGAAAAGATTATTGTTATACATGATGATATTGATTTACCATTAGGAACAATGAAAATATCTTTTAATAAATCATCAGGTGGACATCGAGGAGTTGAGTCTATTATCAAAAAATTAAAGTCACAAGAATTTATACGAATTAGATTAGGAATTTCACCAACGACTCCGACAGGAAAAACAAGAAAACCGACTGGAGAAGAAAAAGTACTTAAATTTTTATTAGGAAAGTTTAAGGAAGATGAATTGAAAATAATTAAAAAGCATTCAAAAAAGATAGCTGAGGCATTGGTCATGATTACAGCTGAGGGTCGGCAAAAAGCCATGAGCGTTTTTAATTAATAATTACTTATTACTATTAATAATTAAACAGCTAAAAACACCCGAGAGTTTCTCGAGTGTTTTTTAATCAATCATTAATAATTTATTCGGCTTTTTTGGGGGTCTCAGTTTCTTTTTTGGTATTATCCAAATGTATTAAGGTCATGCGCTGTTCTTTTGGCTCAAAGAGAGTAATTTGGAAATTGTAAGTTTTACCAAGTCCAAGAGCCTTGCGAAGTTTTTCTTCTGATCCAAAGCTTGAATTATGGACTAAACCAGCAACTCCTTGTTTAATAGAAACAAGTGCTCCGTGTTTATTGAATTTGATAACTACTCCTGAAACTATGTCTCCTTTCTTTAATTTATTTTCAAATTCGTTCCAAGGATTTTCTTTTAAAGCTTTTATTGAAAGTGATATTTTCCCATCTTTGATTTCAATGATTTTAGCTTTAATATCATCTCCAATTTTAAACATTGCCCGAGGATCTTCTACAAGACCCCAATCAATTTCTGAAATATGAACAAGTCCTTCAAGGCCTTCTTCTAATTTTAAGAATATTCCAAAATCAACAATACCTGAGATAGTGCAACTTATTTCATCTCCAACTGCATATTTACCCATAATCTCCTTTCTTTCTTCAGGATTATTATCTTTTTCAGAGAATATTAATTTTCCTTCTTTAGGTAGAGCCGAAATCATAACAACACTAATTTTTTTACCAATTAATATCTTTAGAGCTTTCAAAATTTTGTCTTTATCAGAGTCTTCAACCCTTGGATAATGTTCACTTTTTAGCTGTGAAGCTGGTAAGAAACCTTGAATGCCTTGCCATTCCAAAATAAGACCACCCTTGTTTGCATCTTTAACAGCAATTTCAATAGGAGTTTTATTTTTAATTATTTTATCCGCTTCACTCCAAATTAATGCTTGCTTAGCTTCCTTGAGAGAAAGTTCGACATAACCATCTTCGTTATCAATCGAAACAACTTTAGCTTTGACAACGTCACCGACATTAATTTTTCTAATAATATCTTTGGCATTAATAAATTCACGGCCATAAATAATACCAGTTCCAAAGGGAGCTAGGTCAATATATACTGAAGATTTTTCAATAACAATAACTGGACCTTCAACTAATGCTTCAAGTTGGGGAGGAAGATCACTTTTCTCGAGAATTTTTCCAATGTCTGATAATTCAGCTTTGGCATATTCTGCAACCTTATCAATATCTTGTACTGTTTTTTTATACATATTTATAATAATAAAAACCGCACTTATCCTGACCAACTTGGAAGGACCTGCGGCGCAGTTTAGTTTTTCTTGCCTGCAAGAAGCACAAGAAGGTTAAATCTAAACTGGGCTTTTAATATAAACAGTTATACTATAACAAAGCTATTTATGCAAGCTAGATAGAAGCGAAACCTCTATCTGGGGTAGTAGATTTTTGAAGGGCTCCAATCAAAATCGGAGCGTTGAAAACACTTTCAAAATTCACTACCGGGTGCTATAATAGCAATATGATAATTACATATTTCGGTAAGCAGTTTTTCAAAATACAGCAGGGTAACCTAGTTTTAGCTTTTAATCCAATCAGTAAAAATTCAAAGAAGGAATTTAGTGGTACACGTTTCGGTTCAGATATAGCATTATCAACAACCAACCATTCTGATTATAATGGATTTGAAATGGTTTCGCATGGGGAAACAGTTCCTTTTGAAATAAATAGTCCAGGAGATTACGAGATTAAAGATATTTTTATTAAAGGAATTAAGACAGAAGTAATTTTATCTGACAAAAAATACATTAATACTTCTTATTCTTTGTCCATTGATAATATTTCAATATGTTTTTTGGGTTGTATTAATAATAATAAGGCAAATTTAGAAAAAATAAATCAAATTGAATCTCCCGATATTTTATTTATTCCAATAGGTAATGGAGAATTATTAAATCCTTCTGAAGCATATAAATTAGCAGTTTTTCTCGAACCAAAGATAATAATACCGATGGATTATGATGATAAGACGCTTAAATTATTTATGAAAGAAGGCGGTCAGGATAAAATTAATCCTGAAGACAAATTAACAATTAAAGCAAAAGATTTAATTGGTCGTCAAAATGAGATTATTATTTTATCTAATTAAAACTATATGTACGAATATATAAAAAGACAACAAGCAAAAAGTGCCCCAGCACGAAAAAGAATTCTCTATGCTTATATGACCGTTTTTATGTCAATTGTTTTTTTGGTGTGGATTTATGGTTTAGGATATCGTATTAATCATCAAGCTGATACTGTTGCGCGTTCTGAAAATGAAATTAAGCCCCTTAGTCTTTTTAGAAGCTCAATAGTTAATACATATGAAAATATTACTGCTAGCGTTGGAAGTGTTAAGTCGATTTCAAAATTAATGGATTCTGAAGAAGAAAAAAATGAATTACCAGGTAAACAAATTGAAATGATAGTAGTTGAGTAGGATGTTATGGCTAAAGAAGAACCAAAATTAGAAAATTTAAATGTAGTTAATGTAGATATAGGCAAGGAAATGAAAGAATCTTTCATTGACTATGCTATGTCGGTTATTACTGACAGGGCTCTTCCTGACGTTAGAGACGGGTTGAAACCAGTTCATCGACGTATTTTATATGCCATGAATGAAATGGGTTTAACATATCAGTCTCGCTTTCGTAAATCAGCAGCAGTCGTGGGAGACGTTCTAGGTAAATATCATCCACATGGTGATACGGCTGTTTATGATTCGATGGTTGGAATGGCACAGGATTTCTCATATCGTTATCAATTGGTTCAAGGTCAAGGTAACTTTGGCTCCATCGATGGAGATGGACCAGCAGCGATGCGTTATACCGAAGCTCGAATGTCTAAAATCGCATCACTTTTACTTTTAGATTTAGAAAAAGAAACAGTTGATTTTAGGCCTAACTATGATCAAACACGTAAAGAGCCAGTTGTTTTGCCAACGGCTGTGCCGAGCCTACTTTTAAATGGCACACTGGGAATTGCTGTAGGGATGGCTACTAATATTCCCCCACATAATTTGAGGGAGGTTATTGATGCGGTTATTTATTTAATTGAGAATAAAGAAGCCACAACAGATGATTTAATGCAGTTTATCAAAGGCCCTGATTTCCCGACAGGTGGGATTGTTTACGGTCAAACTGACTTACTCCATGCATATACTACTGGGCGAGGGGGAGTTGTGACGCGTGGAGAAGCTGAAATACTTGAACAAAAAAGTGGTATGTTTCAAATAGTTATTACTTCAATTCCATATCGAGTAAATAAGTCTAGCCTAATAGAATCTATTGCAAATCTTGTTCAGGAAAAGAAATTAGAAGGTATTAAAAGTTTAAGAGATGAATCAACTCGAGATATTAGAGTAGTTATTGATTTGAAATCAGGTGTTTCGGCTCAAAAAGTTTTAAATTATATTTATAAACATACTCAGCTAGAACAGTCTTTTAATTTTAATATTGTGGCATTGGTTGATGGAATACCAAAAACACTCTCACTTAAAAGTTTATTGGATGAATTTATTGGTCATCGAGTCGTTGTTGTTCGTAAAAGAACAGAATTTGATTTAAGAAAGGCTAAAGAGCGAGAACACATTTTACTTGGACTGAAGAAAGCTCTTGATCATATAGATCGAGTTATTTCAGTTATTCGTGCTTCTAAAGATTCCCAAGTTGCTAAATTTAATTTAATTAAAGAATTTAAGTTTTCAGAGTTGCAAGCAATAGCAATTTTAGAAATGAAGCTTCAGAAATTAGCTGGACTGGAAAGAAAAAATATTGAATTAGAATTGAAAGAAAAACAGAGATTGATAGAAGAATTGGAGAACCTCTTAGCTAGTCCGAAAAAAATGATGAAATTAATTGCTGATGAACTTTTAGAAATTAAAGAAAAATATGCAGACGAAAGAAGAACAAGAGTTATTAAAGGGGGAGTCAAGGCTATCAATGACGAGGATTTAATTCCCGATAAAGAATCAGTTTTAGTCTTTACTCAAGGTGGTTATGTCAAAAGAACTGACCCGCAAGAATATCGTGCTCAAAAGCGAGGTGGAGTTGGAGTAGTTGATATTGAACCAAAAGAAGAAGATTTTGTAACGATGCTTATTACAGCCAATACACATAGTGATTTGCTTTTCTTTACCAATTTAGGAAAAGCTTATCAAATAAAAATGTATGATATCCCTGAGGGCAAACGGGCAACAAAAGGTAAATCAATAATGAATTTTATTTCTCTTGATACTAGCGAGAAAGTCACCTCTATTTTACCAATAGATAAGGAAACAAAAAAGACTGTTGAAAGTTTAATGATGGTCACAAAAATGGGAGTGTCTAAAAAGGTTAATGCTGATAATTTTCGAGATGTCAGACGTAGTGGATTAATAGCCATTAAGCTTGATAAGGAAGATGAATTACAAGCAGTCCTTCCAATTTCTAAAGGAGATGAAATTATGCTTGCGACGACACTTGGTCAATCAATAAGATTTAAAGAAAATGATATTCGAGAGATGGGTAGAGGGGCAGGCGGAGTTCGAGCCATGAAGCTAGGTAAAAATGATTATATTATTGGTGTTGATAAAATTGATAAAGAAAGAAAAGATTCATTAGCTTTGCTTACCTTGGGGTCCAATGGTTTAGGAAAGAAAACCAATATCAAAGAATATAAAGTTCAGAAAAGGGGAGGTTCAGGAATCAAAACTGCCAAAGTTACTCCAAAAACAGGTAAACTAATTGTGGCTAAAATTGTTGGAGACGAAAACGAAATAATTGCCGTCTCACAGAAAGGCCAAGTTATTCGAGTGCCTCTCGATTCTATTCCAACATCTGGCCGTCAGACTCAAGGAGTTACGATTATGAAGTTGCGTCCAGGGGACAACATTGCTTCTGTTACTTGTTTGTAATTATTTATATTTCCAAAATATAAATGAAATGATATAATATAAATATGATTTGTGATCCAGAAAAAATAGTTTCAAAATTATTTTTACATGAAGGTATGTATGTAGCAGATTTTGGAGCCGGTTCTGGTTTTTTTTCTAAGGCTTGTAGTCCTTATGTCGGTCAAACCGGTAAGGTTTTTGCTATAGAAATTCAGAAAGATTTAGTAAAGAAACTAGAAGATGATATTCGTAAATGGGGATTGCTCAATGTTGATTGTGTTTGGGGTGATATTGAACGAGTTAATGGCACTAAAATTTCTTCTGGTAGTATTGATTATGTTATCGTGGCCAATGTCTTATTCCAACTAGAAGATATACTTGGTTTATGTGATGAAATTAAAAGAATTTTAAAAAGAAATGGGAGAGTTTTAATTGTTGAAAAAGAAAGTCATATTAGCGGAGAAAATTTATCTGAAAAATATGCAGTAAGTGAAGAAAAAACAAAAGAAACGTTTAATAAAAGAGGTTTTAAATTTATAGAAAAAATTAACGTCGGTGATTATCATTATGGTCTTATTTTTGAGGCATAGATGAATAATTTTCAAACAATATTAATAGGAGTATTTATGGCCATATTGGTTTTTGGTGTATTTGTTTTTGCTGGAATCATCCCTGTTCCAGAAAAAGATAATGAAGAGAATGCACTTAAGGGCAAGGTTGTTATCTGGGGGACATTTAGCAATACGGAAATAAATAAAATTTTTGATGAAATCGAAGCCTCATATGAAGATTTTTCTTTAAGTTATGTTAGGAAGGAGAAAGGTCAATATCAAAATGATTTGATAGAAGCTTTTGCTAAAGGAACTGGACCTGATTTATTTTTTATTACTCCCGACATGGTAATGCAAAATGAGAATTTTATTTATAAAGTTCCATATAAGAGTTATCCAGAAAAAACATTTCGAGATGCCTTTGTTGATGGAGCGGAAATTTATCTTGCCAGTGATGGAGTCTGGGCTTTTCCAACTGTAATTGATCCGATAGTTATTTATTATAATAAAAATTTATTTGCCAATGAAGGATTAGTAAAGCCACCGGCAACATGGGATGAATTATTTAATTTAAACCAAGTTCTAACGAAGAAAGAAAACAGTGGTGTTATAAACCAAAGTATGATTGCCCTAGGTCAGTATGCCAATGTTAATTATGCCAAAAATATTATTTCTACACTCTTGCTTCAAAATAATAATCCGATTGTTGGACGAGAGGGGGAGAGGTACTACTCATATTTAAATAATTATGGTGGTGTATCGGCTGATAATTCGGCTAAAGATGCGATTGATTTCTTTGTTCAATTTTCAAATATGAGTAATTCAGCTTATTCGTGGAATCGGTCATTACCAAATTCATTTGACATGTTTGTTTCTGGTAAATTAGCAATCTATATTGGTCATGCTAGTGATTTATTTAAAATAGAAAAAGCTAATCCTAATTTGAGTTACGATGTAACCCAAATTCCTCAAATAAAAAATTTAAATAATAAAAGAACTTACGGTGAAATATATAGTTTAGCTGTAAGTAATCGAACAAAAAATTTAACAAATACTTTTAATTTTGCAACAACATTACTCAGTAATGACTATGCTAAAAGAATAGCGCAAGCTCTGTCTTTGCCTCCAGCCTCTCGAGCTCTTCTTTATGAACGGCCAGAAGATCCATATTTACTCACCTTTTATAATGGAGCTATTATTGCGAGATCTTGGTTAGATCCGAATCCAGAAAAAACCGACGCGATATTTAGCGAAATGATTGAGGGGATATTATCAAATAGATTTTCTTCTAGTGAAGCTCTTGGTCGAGCTCAAAATCAAATGCAATTATTATTCAAATAAACCAATGACTTTAAGAAAAATTGTAATCAATATAATAAGTCTAGTCATAATTTTTGTTCCACTTATGGTTTTTGCTCAAACCGAAAGTAGAACTGGCATTGTCCCAAAATGTGGAATATTTAGCGGTGGAGTTATTGATAATCCATGCGAGTTTGATGATTTAATGCAATTGTTAAATAATGTTATTAACTATCTTTTGTTTATAATTGCTACACCACTTGCAGCCTTAATAATAGTATATGCCGGTGTATTGTATGTATTTGATGGAGGTAGTGCCGAACAAGTAAAAAAAGCTAAAGGAATTCTTAAAAACGTTGTTATCGGTTATGTTATTGCTTTGGCCGCTTGGCTAATAGTCAAAACAATTTTAGTTGCTTTAAATTTTGAAGGAGGTAAAGATTTTATTAATTATTAATATATATTATGAATTTTATAAAAAACAAAAAAAATCATTTAGGAATAATTTTATATAAATATAGTTTTGTTTTTACAATAT
>CAYSSZ010000002.1:31219-34810 GCA_964434095.1 uncultured Candidatus Saccharibacteria bacterium
AAAAAAAATCATTTAGGAATAATTTTATATAAATATAGTTTTGTTTTTACAATATTATTTTCGGTAATTTTTTCTACATTTATTTATAATCAAGCCACAAGTGCTGAAATATTGTATTGGGGAAATCCAGTAAATGAGAATAGAATATTTCCATGTGGGTACATTGATGGAGAAAAGTATCTTGTTAATGGAAAAATTCTAAGTGCTGAAGCAGCATGTAATTCTAAAATTATACAAGGAATAGGAGTATCACCAACATGTTTCAAGTCAAAAGATCATTACTGTGGCCCGCTTGATTCAGTTCCTCAACCTGTAGTTCCGGGATATGGCACAGACAGTAATCCTCAAGAACCCGGAGAAGGAACTGATCAAACGTCAGGAGTAACGATTAATAATAGATTAATAAACCCTATTGGTCCAAATCTTGATACACTAGAAGATTTTATCGTGAAAATTATCGAGATAGTACTGTATATTATAGTTCCAATTTTGGCACTGATGATTATATATACTGGTTTTCTTTTTGTCTCAGCTCAAGGTAACCCTGAAAAATTAAAAAAGGCTAAAAGTGCTTTGGCCTTTACATTAATTGGGGCAGCTCTTATCTTGGGAGCATTTGTTATTACGAGTGCGATTAAGTCAACGGTCGAAGAAATTAAAAGTAATACATAATAAATAAATTTTATTTATAAAATGAAAATAAAAAAAATATTGTTTGTAACGATTGGGTTTATTTTAAGTTTATTTTTGCCGATGACATCTTATGCAGTTGAAATTCAAAAACAAGTTCAGGCAAATCCTACATTAGCTGATATTATCATGTGGGCCAATGGATTAATAAATGGTGCAATAATTCCACTTCTTTTCTCGCTAGCGACTGCGGCATTTATTTGGGGGGTGATTTCATATTATCTTAATCCTGATAATGAAGAAAAAAGAAAAAAGGGTAAGGAGTTTATTACCGGAGGTCTTATAGCCTTATTTTTGATATTATCGATGTGGGGTATTGTCAAAATTTTTACAAAAACCTTTAACCTTGATAATCGAGTACCTCAAATACATGGTGGGGCTGATACTAGTAATTTTAACAATGGCAATGCTGATTATGATGGATAATTTAGTAAATTTTATGATATAATTGTTACATATATGTTTTAAGTATTCACTTTACTGCTGGTCGGCAGAATGAATACAATTATTATTAAAAAATAAGTCGTAAGTATAATTATAAATATGAAAAAATTAGCGTTATATGTTTCTATATTAGTTATAACTCCGCTCGTTACTATGGCGGCAACAGTGGATTTATTTTCTATTCTAACAACTCTCAATGTATTGTTGACTAAATGGATTGTTCCGATTCTTATCACATTGGGGGTAATATATTTCATTTGGGGAGTTTTGCAGTTTATTTTAGGTTCCGCGGAAGAGGCAAAAAAAGAAGGCCGTGCAAAAATACTTAATGGTTTGATTGGTCTTTTTGTCATCATTGCTTTCTGGGGTATTATTGCTTTGGTTACTTCTACTTTCGGACCTGGGCCTACTCAAATTACTGAAGATCAAATTCCTTGTATTCCAGGGCCAGGTGTAATTTGTCCACAAGACTAAAATGTTTAATCTAATTCCAACAGCTGAAGCTAGTGTAGAGACTCTGATGCTCTCTATCAATAAAGTAATTATTAATCCAATCATAATTTTATTGTTTGCCTTGGCTACAGTATTGTTTATGTATGGATTGATTCGTTACTTATTTGCATCAGATAATGAAAATGTTGTCAAAGAGACAAAACAACATATGCTTTGGGGAATTCTAGGAATGTTCATTATGATATCAGTTTTTGGAATTATGAGACTTATCTTGAGTACATTGGGCGAAACCAAAATCAAGATAGATAATAGTGGAGAATACCAAATAGAAAGATAAATTTATTTGTTAGATAAAAAGAAAAGGGTAGCCCGAAGGGCTACCCTTTTTAGTTGTATCTTTTGACCCAAATGTAAAGGGCCAGAGTTCCAGTCGTATCTTCTTTGGCTTTGAACATCAATGTTCGATTACCAAAAGAATTTTTCGGAAGTTTAAAGGCTAAATCCTCGCCCTTACCTCCGCATATTTCCAAACCATCTCCATTTTGAACGCAATAAGGAACAGTAGAATTTAGAAAATTAAATCGGACATCAGGTCCGAAATATAAAGTATCTTCATACTGATTACATAGATCAACAATTCTTGTCTGGGAATCATCAACTACCCATTCAAAAGATGTTGCTCTATTTCTCGGTTGGCTCGATGCTTCAGCTTGTCCAATGTCAGGTCTTTGTCTCAAGAAGTTAAAAACTCCTAAAAAAATTACTAATGCAACTAAGACCACAAGAAAAGCTAGTAGCAAAATCGAAAACCAGGCTTTAACTTCGTCGTAAAAATCTTTACGACTTGCTTTGGGTTTAGCTGGAGTTACTTTTTTTGAGGTTGTGTTTTTATTTTCGACAACCTCTTCTTTTTCATTTTGAACATTACGACTAGTGCTCCTTTCAATTAAAAAGAAAATTATTATTAAAGCACTGATTGTAATTAATACAATTGTCCCGAATCCCATTTTACTTTCCTCCTACATTAAATGTCGGCAATATTTCTTTTTTACCACCGACATAGGTTGTCAGGTTGCTGTCAGCAAAAATTTTCTTTGCAAGTTCAATTTGTTGGGCAAATTCAAGACCTTCAACCTTAAGCATGTCGTAGAAAGCTTTGCGAGCGTCCATGTTGTATTTCTCAACATCAACTGCTAACATTCCGGCAATTTTATCAGCTTGAGCCTTTAAAATTGTGGCTTGACTTTCACCTTCGGCAATCTTAATTTTTGATTTTTTGATTCCCTCAGCTTCTGCTTCCTGTGCTTTTGCTTTTTCTTGAGCTTGATATTCTAAGACAGAGGTTTTGAGAAGTTCATTTTTTAGTTCTCCGCCAATTGCTATAGAGTTAATCTTGGTATCCAAAATTTTATACCCTAATACCTTTAGAATATTTTCACCGGGCTCTCTGCCGGGGATTTGATTGTTCAACAGTTTAATTTTTGAGCAAAAATCATCTTGGTCCAGCGGACCATCTAAATCTTTGCCTAACTCAGCAAACTCTTTTGTTTTTAAGTATAATAATGCTTGGCCAAGACACAATGTTTGCACTTGTCCGTAAGCATCATCAATTCCAAATATTGGAGTATAAGCATTTACTGGTTCTAAAATAACAGTAAACCAGACATCCAAAGGAAGTCCTTTTTTATCTTCACCATTTTCTAAGTACATAGCGTACTCAAATGGTTTAACGATAAGGAATGGGGTCATTTCATCACGATGACGAATACGACGCCCTTCAGAAGTAGATTGCCATTCCATCCATTGTTGATGGCGATAGTAAATTTTATAGAAAGGCCAAATACCAATCCAATACATACCCAAAAATGTATCTTCTTTTTTCCCAGACACTTTTAGTATTTTATAATCTGGGCTTCCAGTTACTGACATTGTTTTTGATGGTAAGATTATCCTACCAGTGAATTTGCCAGTATAAGTAACAAACATAGCCCGATTTTCTTTGCC
>CAYSSZ010000003.1:0-2556 GCA_964434095.1 uncultured Candidatus Saccharibacteria bacterium
AAACCGCGATGAAGGTTATTATGAATGCTTTGCTTTTTTTTGATTTATTTTCCATAATTAATATTTTTTCAGTTAACAAAATCTTTGTTTTTATTTATTCAGACATCTCCTCATTTTCCTCCTAATTGCTATTATCATCATAATTATACGAAGGATTATCAAATGTATTAAACTCATTACCTGTAAAATTATTTAAGCTATCTATTCCATTTCTACTTAAACCAATATCTATATTTTCCTTACCATTACAATCAGCATCATTCATATCTATATAACCATCTAAGTCATTATCTAAAGAGTCCAAACACCGATTCTCTTTTTTATTAAGTTGCATTAGGTCATTTGCGTCAATATAATAAATTTCTTCTTGTTTTGAACATTTGGCATATATTTCTTTTGCCTCTGCTTCTGTCACATTATTTGTTTCCATAATCTCTTTAATAATTCTAGCCCGTTCTGTAGTATCACGACGCTTTTGTGCCTCATTTATTATATAACTAACCTCTTTTTTTATTTCATCAAGTTTTAAGATATTTGCTTTGGCTGTTAATATTGCTTCTTTGGCTTCTTTTGTCAATTCGCTAATTTCTTCATCTTGAGAAAGAATATCCCTGGTAATACTCTGGCCCTCAGAAGCCATTGGTAGATAAGCAGTATTATTTGGAGAAGTTACCTCATATTGTTCATTTAGAATAAATTGAGTTTGCATGCCACTTTTTGGTCCATAATTTGTTTTTATTAATTCCTCATATTCTTTATTAAACTTTTCAAGAAGCGTCAAAATATTCATTCGCATGTCATTGATCAATCTGTTAGCATCATTAATACCCTCTGTTCCCTTCCATTTTGGCCAACTATTGCTAGTAGTTTTAACATAAACCACACCTCCTCCATAAGAACCACCAGTTGATCTGGGAGCAAAAATAGCTTGCCATGGATATGTCCCTTGAACATATCCTGTTATTCCATGATTAGATTCGATTGAAGGATCACCGTTTTTCTGATTATCTCCTGTATAACCAGGTTGCCATAAATCTGTTCTGTCAAAAAGACTTTTATAATTTCTATATTCTGGAGTGTTATAACCAGGAGCGCCAATGATGACAAAATCTCTTTGAGTCCAGTTTGATCCGACTGTATAATTTGTTTGAACACCATTAACAAAAGTAGAGAAAAAATCTTGAGCCTCAAAAGAATTCGCTTGCCAAGAAGGATTTGGTCCAGGAATACAATAATCAAGCTCTCCAATTTTTGGCATCACAGAAGGCAAGAAGGTTAAAAAGTCCATGGCCGAAGCGATATAGTCTTGTTGAATTTGCAGAACCCCTCTTTTAGCTATTGGTAAATCTATTGACTGGTTTGGTTTTGGTTTTTTCCAGTTTTGCCAATTTTCACCATCAAAGAAAGCCTTGTCACCTATTTCCCAATTATTATACGCATTATTAATTATTTTAGTTTTTCCTGCGACTGAAACGGTATAGAAAGAATTTGTTTTACCCCTACTTGGTAATAACTCTGGAATGTTATTTAATGCATCCCAGTTTCCAAGATTTTCAAAGGACTCTATGTCTCTTATATATGTGTTTCCAAGATCTCTTGTTAAATCAAAGGGTTTATCCCAACCTCCACTACCAAGTAAGTTTGATGTTATTTTATTACCACTTGTATCAAATGTTCTGTTTGGGGCAAAGCCGTCAGAAACATTACTGAAAGCATCACCTGTATTTTGTCCTAAACTGGTTAAACCTTCTTTTTTAAATTTATTTAGTAGACTATCAAAAAGAATACTCAAGGATTCGTTTATTGTATCAGCTAATTCAAGTTGTCGAACGGGTGAATTCAAATAGTTTGTTACAGTTTCACTAATTATTTTTCCTGGAGTTACTATTTCCCACTCCTTACATTCATCCTGCTCCAAATCGTCGAGTGTTGCTTCAATTGAATCTGCGTAAGCTAAAGCTTTATCATAAGCACTTCTCGCATCAGCAAGTATATCGGCAGCATCTGTTAAATCATTCATATCATTCCCCTCTCCTCCGGCCAAATCATAATAATGCTCTGCCTCATCTATTTTATTTTGTGCTTCTATTACTGCCTCAGCGGCTCTGGCGGCTTCAGCTTTTTTATTTGCTGCCTCAACGGTTAAACCGGATTTTACGCATTTTTTTTGAGAAATCATACCATCCCCCCAATCTGCTTCTTTTTCTGCCTCTTGTGTTTTTTCGTTTTCTTTTCTCTGTGTTTCATCAGATGCCATAATATTAAAACCAATAGGATTATTTTGTTCAAATTGTGTGAAGGCCAGCCAGCCATCCCAACCACCAGACCCGAAATCATTGGCATAACGCTCGACAATACCATAATTGTAATCGTCAGAATATCCATAATCATAACTATCAGAATATTCATCATCAAAATCAAGATAATTCCCTAGCGTTAATTTGAGTGAACCAAAAACATCGTTTTTAAAATTATTTGATGAAACTAATGACCTTGCATAACTACGGCCATATGGATAATAATAAGGGTCTGCTCCTTTAAAAAGTTCAATTTCTT
>CAYSSZ010000003.1:2656-15151 GCA_964434095.1 uncultured Candidatus Saccharibacteria bacterium
CTACGGCCATATGGATAATAATAAGGGTCTGCTCCTTTAAAAAGTTCAATTTCTTCATTAATAATCCTGTTTGTAATGTTGTCCATATAACGATTTATATTTTGGACATACATTGGGTCACCATTAAAACCAGAAGCCACCCAGTTCATTGTGCTTCTAGTTATCGATGTTAGCTGTCTTTTTGCCAAAGCAATAGCAATTCCGTTTAAACATTCTTCTCTGAATTTACTTGTTTCCTCTAATGCTAATTGTTGTTGAGCGGCATCATATAATTGTGGGTTATTTTCTCGTTGTTCCTTACAGCGTTCAGCTACTTCTTTTGGCATTAAGGAAAATGTTGTGTTTGGAACAGTACCAGTTGCACTTATCATTCCCGTTGCTACACCAAAACAACCGATATCTTTAATATCTTCCATCATTTTATCTAATTCAGCCTTAAACTTAGCTGGTCTAAAAAGATTTACTATTAATCCTGAAACCTTGTTGACTATTCCAGTACATCCTAATACTTGCACCATTAAATCACCACTTAATAAATCTTTAATTTGAAATTTATAGGGGTTTTTCCCAGCGCTTGGATTTTCCCAATTTAGATTTATTCCAGCAGATTGAGTTTGTAATGGAATAATAGACGAAGAAAAAACCAAAGAAAAAATAATTACTAAAAGAATTATTTTTTTATGTGCTTGTTTTTTCATAAAATATCCTTTCAATTATATCATTATTATAAATTGTCCGCCATATATTGCCAATCTGAAACCAAGGCATCATTATATTTTTTATAATTAATCAAAGCTTTCATTCCCGTAACTGGTTCGGACAACAGTTTTGTTAATCCCAAAAGCGATTGCCCTGTTTTTTCATAATTATTTGCTAAGCTCAAATGTCTTAGAGAGAATGATTCTGGAACAGGAATTTCTATTAAGGCCTTACCAAAAGATTGATATGCTAAAGCAATAGAAGTTGCTACTTCCGGTGCCTGGGGATTTTCATTTATCAAGCCTTGAGCTATTAAGCTAAGCTCATCCCCAATATTGGCATCTTGATATTTTTCAGTTAATTTTTTTAGATTTTCATAATAAAGAGATTTTTCGCTCGGAGAATCTCCTTTAATAGTAAGCATATTTTGTGTGTAAATATCTTCAATTGGAGTAGATTCAATTTTTTCACCGACTAAATCCGACAAAGATTGCATGCTTTCCTCATTTAATTCGCCGGATTCTCCCATAGCCATAACTAAAGCGAAAAAGTCTCGAGCTAAAGTCTCGTTTTCAGCGATTTCGCTATTTTCGACGATATTATCTAAAACTGTATTTTCCTGATTAAGAGTTGCTCTTTTAGATAAAATAAATTCTTTGTTTTTTTCACCATTTTTATTTGGATTCATACCCCAAAGTCGCTCTTCCCAATCTGGAATGCCATTATCATTACTATCAACAATTAAATTTTTAGCTACAACCTTTGTTGTTACTACTGTCTGATCAGAATTTTTGTTTTTTAAAAACTTAATTAGTTGACTGATGCTGAGAACTACGGCCAGAACGGCAATGATTATTAAGAGACGGTGGACAAATTTTTTACTTGGCAGAAAGTTTTTATTCATTAAAAAAATAATTTAACTAATGCCCTTATTATATAATTATTTGTATCAAAAGACTAATCTTTTTGTGTATAATAGAGAAATTTTTAACCATAAATCAAACGATAAATCTTCTGCACGAATATTTTTATTAATATTTAATTCATCAAAAATATTTTCGATAATATTTGCATCCCCCGACATTTTTTTATTTGAACCTGATCTATTTTTTTTATTTATTTGCTCCAAATTTTTTAACAATTTTTTTCTTTTAAAAGCAAACCCCGTTTTTATTAATTCAAAAAAATATTTTTCATGATCATCGCTAATAAAATTTTTTCGCGAGATAAGGGAGATATATATTATTGCTGAATCAACCTTAGGTGCAGGAGAAAATAATTTTTTGGCTACTTTCATAATATATTTTGGTGTACTGTAAGCTTTTACACTAAGGGACAAAATACTTTCTTTTACCCTGAGCAGGGTCGAAGGGTTTTTACCAACGATTCGATCGGCAACTTCTTTTTGAACAAGAAGTATCATTTCAGTGGGTTGATTTTTTTCAGTCAAAAACTTTTTTAAAATAGCCCCAGTAATATTATATGGAATATTGGAGACAATTTTGTAATTTTTTAATAATGGGTAATTAGTAATTTGTAATTCTAAAATATCACCCTCAACTAAAATTAATTTTTTATTTTCAATTTCTGATTCAAATTTTGTTTTAAGCAGGCCTATTAACTCTCTGTCTTTTTCGACTGCGACAACTTTTGCCCCTTTTTCTAAAAGTTTTTTTGTTAAAGCGCCCTTACCTGGACCAATTTCTAAAACATAATCATTTTTTTCTAAATTGCTGACAGTACAAATTTTATTTAAAACCATTTCTGACTTCAAAAAATTTTGCCCGAAAGATTTTTTTGCCACAAAAACTTGGCCACGATCTGTGTTCTTTTTATTATTTGTTGAATTATAATTTTTTTTATTATTACGCATTTTATATATAAATTATTTTTTCACCACTCCTTGATCGGCCTTGCTTAAAAGAGGTTAATTTAGAGGGAATATCATAAATAAATTCACTTGGACTATTTAATTGTTTCATTCCATAAATTGTTCTTATATTAGAATAGCTTAAAAAAAGTTTTTGGCGGGCTCTGGTTAGAGCTACATAAAAAAGTCGTCGCTCTTCTTCTTTGTTGCTGTCACGACGGGCATTAGCATTCATTTCAGCATGAGGAAAAAGATCTTGCTCGAGACCAGTGATAAAAACATGTTTAAATTCAAGGCCTTTTGAGGCATGGACAGTCATTAGTCTAACTCCTCGATTGTTATGCATCAGTGTGTCTTGGTCGGTTGACAAAGAAGCATCTTCCAATAATTTTTCTATACCCTCACGTTCGGAGAAGTTATCATATTTGATAGCTAAGGTGACCAATTCTTTCATGTTTTCTAATCGCTCAAGATCGTCTTGAGAGCCGTGAGATAATTCTTCTTCGATCCCGCTATGTTTTATGACATATTTAATTAATTCACTAGGAATTATTTCTCCTGCTTTTTCTTTTATGTCATCAAGTAAACTATAAAATTCATTTAACTTAACTTGCATTTTTTCCGGTAATGTTCCAAACATTCCTGAAAAAATTTTAACGATTGTGACCTTACCAACTCCCCGGGCTGGAATATTGATAATTCTTTTTATATCGGAAAGACTATCTCGATTTAGACTAGCTCTAATATATGAAAGAACATCCTTGATCTCTTTTCTATCAAAAAATTTAACTCCTAAAACTTGATAAGGAATCTGTTTTTTTAGCATAGCTTCTTCTAAAACACGTGATTGAAAATTAGCTCGATATAAAATAGCGAAATCTTCTTCTTTGTTATTTTTTAAAAGCTCATCTATAGTTTCTGCTACATACAACGCCTCATCTGTTTCATCATATGCTTCATAAATTTCTATTTCCTCTCCTTCTTTATTTAGAGTAAATAAATTTTTGGGTACACGATATTGATTTTTTTCTATAACACAATTAGCAGCCTCAATAATTTTTTTGGTTGAACGATAATTCTGTTCAAGTAAAATAATTTTAGAATTTGGGTAGTCTTTTTCAAAAAGTAACATATTCTTTATATTAGCTCCACGCCAACTATAAATATTTTGGTCCGTATCGCCAACAACACAAATATTTTGCTCAGGTCCGACAAGCAACTTAGCCATCTCATACTGAACCTCATTTGTATCTTGGTACTCATCGATGTGTACGTGTTTCCATTTTTTATGATAATTATTTTTTATTTCCGGAAATTTTTTTAATAATAAAACAGCCTCAAGAAGTAGGTCATCAAAATCCAAAGCTTTTTCTTTTTTAAGTTCTCGTTCGTAATCAAGCCAGACCACGGCTACAATACTACCCAAAGCACTATTTACATTATTATTATAATCATCAACAGTTATAAAATCACCTTTAGATTTTGAAATAATCGATTTAATTTTTTTTGGATCGTGTTGTTTAGTATCAATATCTCTATTTTTCATAACTCTTTTTATGAGAGAAATGGAATCATTTTCATCGTAAATAGAAAAGTATTTATTTAGTCCAATAAGATGAGAGTTTTCTTTTATGATATGTACACCTAGGGCATGAAAAGTTGAAACAAAAGGAGCATGAAAATCAATTTCTCCTGAAACACCATGTTGTTTATCTTTAAGCATTTCAAAAACTCGGTCACGCATTTCTTTGGCGGCCTTATTGGTAAAAGTGACGGCCAGAATAGACTTCGGACTTAACCCTTCATGAATCAAATGAACAATCCGATGAGTTATTGTTTTTGTCTTACCAGCCCCCGCTCCGGCAACGATAAGTAGAGGTCCGTTGGTATAGAGAACCGCTTCTTTTTGTTTTTCGTTTAAAGAATCTAGATAATTCATCCCGTTAGAAGTAGATCGCGATCACCTTGTCAGTTTTTCTTAAGCTACTTAATTTTTTAATGTTTATAAATTATTTTATCTCCTGTTGTATGGTCGCGATCGCGACTTCTAACGGGATTCATTTTTTGATTTTAGCATTATATTTAAATGATTAATTTTTAACTAATTTTTGACCTGTGTATAACTTGATTGACTATCGTTTTTGGATTAGTTACCCTTAGGGTATGGTCATCCTCTTTGGGTTGACTGTCCTGAAAATTCGGAAAAAAGCTTTATTTTATAAGCTTTCTGCGCGATTGTAACAATTGTGTCATTACACTAATATAATTACAGCCTTCGCTTATGCGGTCGTACTGTAGTTCCGAAAAGGGGTGTAAAGACATAATTAAAAACAAACTTATTTTAAACAAAACACAAGACTCTTTTGGGGAAATAAATACTAAAAAAACCCAAGAGACGAAAAAAGCCTTTATTTACAAGCCTCACTACCAGAGAGCTTGTTGTTTGTTTTTGGCTATCTCCATGCTTATTCCTATCAATATTGCATCAGCAAGTTTTTTGACAGATTTAATAGGAATTTCAGACGCAGAATCATATGGAGGTCAGAAGCAAAACGAAGAATTTGGAACAGACTTTTATTACAATTCTCAAAATATTCCTCTTCTTGAAACAACATCTTTAAATCCCGACATAAAAAGCATTGAAAATCAAACAGATTTTTTGATTGTTAAAGGAGAAGCCTTGACAGCCGATGAATTTATCTTTGGTAGCGGACTAGAAAGTGTTTCTGCAGGAGACACATTAGTTTATGAAGTTCAAGAAGGAGATACAATTTCTCAAATAGCGGAAAATTACAATATATCAGTTAATACAATCCGTTGGGAAAATAATTTAACTAGTAATAAAATAAATGTTGGGCAAAAATTAAATATCCTTCCAGTCACTGGCGTAAAGCATATTGTCAAAAAAGGTGATACTTTAGACAAAATAGCTAAAAAGTATGACGCCGAGCTGGAAGATATTTTAGTTTATAATGACATACTGAAAGATCAAAAATTAAAACAAGGAGATAAAATTATAGTTCCAAACGGAGTTATTATTGCTCCAGTAATTTCAAAACCTTCGTCGACAACTCAGAATAAAAGTACTTCAATCTCAACCTCTACCGCCGTAGCGGGATACTATCTTAGACCTGTTTCTGGAAAAATTACTTCACCATATGGACCTAGAAAAGGCAGTTATCATTATGGTATAGATATTGGAAATAAGAGAGGAACGCCAATTGTTGCTGCGGCCGGAGGAACAGTAACTGAAGTTGTAAATTATTGTGCTGAAGGTAAATCAAGTTGTGGAGGTCGTTATGGAAATTATGTGAAAATAATTCACCCAAATGGCCAAACAACAATATATGCTCACTTAACTAAGGCCTCAGTTAGTGTTGGCCAAAGTGTTTCTCAAGGATCAAATATTGGGACATTAGGAAATACTGGTCGCTCAACCGGCCCACATCTTCATTTTGAGATTCAAAAAGCAAACGGCTCAACTATCAGACCATCATTTTAAAAAAAATACCCTGACAAAATCAGGGTATTTTTATAAATTAAATCTCTCTGGGGCGATATTGGAGTGCTTCAAGAAGATGTGCTTCTTTTATTTCTTTTGAATTCTCAAGATCAGCGATTGTTCGAGCTATCTTTATAACCCGATGATATGCTCGAGCAGAGAGCTGTAACCTCTCGGCGCTACTGTTTAATATTTTTTTAAGATCATCGGTAAGTAATGCATAAATATTTAAATCTTTAACACTCATTTCACTATTGGTTTTAATTTTTTGCTTAGATTTTGAAAATCTTTTTTGCTGTATTTTTCTAGCCCTTAGGACTCTTTCTCTAATTACCCTGGTCTTTTCACCGCTTAATTTTTCATTGCTAAGCTTATCAAAATCAACATTCCCTACAGTAACCCAAATATCGATTCTATCAATAATCGGTCCAGATAATCTTCTTTTGTAACGATCCAAGTCAACAGGTCGGCAAATGCAGGGTTTTATTTTGCTACCTCTGTTGCCACAAGGGCAAGGGTTCATGGCGGCAATTAATATAAAATTTGATGGAAAGAAAGCTGATCCCTTTGCCCTTGTTATTAAAACCACATTATCTTCAAGGGGTTGGCGTAAGGATTCAATAACTCTTTTTTCAAACTCAGGAAATTCATCTAAAAATAGTACCCCTTTATGAGCCAAAGTAACTTCCCCCGGTTTTGGATTAACTCCACCACCAATCATTGAAACATAACTAGCTGTATGATGAGGCGCTCTAAAGGGTGGCTCAACTATTAAACTGCCCTCAAGGATGCCGGCTACAGAATGGATACCGGTAATTTCTAAAACGTCATCTTTATCTAACGGTGGTAATATTTGTGAAAAAACACGAGCTAGCATGGTTTTACCTGTTCCGGGTGGACCAGACATTGCAATGTTGTGGCCTCCAGCCGCCGCTATTTCTAAACCCCGCTTAGCCATCTCTTGCCCTTTAATATCAGAAAAATCTATATAATTATCTTTTTTATGATAGATAATTTTAGTTTTAGGTTCAGGTTGAATTTTTTGACCTTGGTTAGGTTTAAATTTTTTACCCTGACAATTAGAATCTAGGTGACAGATAATTTCTCCTAAGTTTTTAACACCCAAAATTGAGATGTTATCAACAAGAGCTGCCTCAGAAGCATTTTCTTTAGGAACGTAAATCTCTTTAAAACCTCTTTTTTTTGCCTCTTGAACCAAAGGCAAAACTCCTTTTATCGGGCGTAAGTCACCATTTAAAGATAATTCCCCAAGAAAAATTTTATTTTCTGGGTTAAAATTAATCTCTTTGGCTGACAAAAGGTAAGATAAGGCTATTGCTAAATCAAAATATGGCCCCTCTTTTTTTATATCAGCTGGAGATAATGAAATAACGATTTTTTGATTTTGATTTTTAGGAGATTGAAAGCCAGAATTTTTTAAAGCCGAACTCATTCGATCTTTCGACTCCTCGACAGCTTTGTCAGGAAGACCAACCACGGTAAAAGCATGTAAGGTATTTGGAGTAATATCTACTTCAACGGTTACTATTTTACCCAAAAGCATATGCGTTTGAGCGGAATAAACCCTTGAAAATGACATATTTCAATTATATAATGCTCGAAAACAATTCTCAACCTACATACAATCTTCACATGTTGGGGCAGCAGGATTTGCCTCTAATCTTTCGCTACTTATTTTTTTATGACATTTCTCGCAAACTCCGTATTCCCCGCGATCAACTTTTTCCAAAGCTAAATTTACACTTGCCAATCTTTCTTCTAAAGTATTTAAAACACTTGACCTCTCTTGATAGTCTTCAGAGCGATCCGCCATATCAGCTTCGTCCTGGACTTCTTGAATGCTATTTTCTTGCTCAGGAGTAGCCTCCCAGTCTCCCTTTTTATCTACTTTCCCCAATGAACCTAATTCTTCTTCAAGTAATTTTTTTTCAGCTAAAAGTTTTGTTTTATATTTTTCAGTTTCCATTTTTAGATAAACAAATTATGTCTACTAACTTGTATTTATTTAATTAATAATTTTTAACATTTCTCTAAATCAAGCATATCCTCTAGAGATTATTTTCTACTATAATTTTAACATTAATTTTAGATACTGCAACAAAAAATTATTTTGTTTCTTTATAAATTAATCGGAAGGTTATTTCATTTAGCGCCTCTTTACTATCGGTGATAATTAAATAATTTTTATCAACAAAACCGTAATAGAGTAATCCCTGACCGTCATAATTATTTAAAGTTCTAACATCACGATTATTAACAATTAAATCTTGCCATTTTTTGTCCAATATATTTTTATTATCATCATTAATGTTAACACTAAAAAAATTATATAAATCTCCGAGTAGAGTTTTTTCCCAATTTAAAATAGAGGCGTATGCCTGATTGTAATCATTAATTTCAAAAACAATAAACATGTTAAAACTTTTTTGTTCGGAAGAAATTTGGTCTAAGGCTTGCTTCGAATAATAACTACCAACTATAAAATCATTGGCCAATGATCTAGTAAAAGTTGCGGGGGACGAAGACCGAACTAAAGAAAGAAATTCATTTGCCAAGAGAGGTGATTCAATATCATTAGTGTTTTTTACAACAGAAATTAATTTTATTTTTCCCCAGTCTCCAAACTTATTAGCTTCGGCTTTTATTAAATTTATAATTTCTTGTGGGTCGTAGTATCCCGTAATGTTTACAGAAGAAAAACTTTCATAAGAGATAGGTGATTTTATAACAGACGTAATTGGGATAGGTGTGTTTCGCTCTTTTCTTTTTTCGAGTGAATAATAAATTCCAAAAATTGCTATAGCTAGGATAATGAAGCCCATCAAAAACCAAAAAAATTTTTTACTAGTAGTGCCCTCAACTTTTTCAATTAACTGTTCTTGCTCCCTTTTACTTTTTTCGGCTAAAGCAATTTTAATCACAGAGGCCTCATTTGTTCTAACCATATCTGCCATATCAGAAGTGTAAGTGCGAAGCACATTCAAATTTTTTAAATCATCACTTTTTAAATTTGCATCTTTGTTTTTGTTGTCCATTTTTGAGCAGAAAAAATTCTTTAATAATTCTTAAAAAATTTTATTAATTTTTTTTGAAAAAATTTGGATCAGCCTCTTTGATAGATAAGTTGATCCTACCTCTTTCATCAATTTTAATAATTTTGGCTGGAACTATGTCTCCTTCCTTAATCATATCAGAAACTTTTTCTACGCGAAATGGAGCCATCTCAGAAATATGCACTAACCCTTCTTCGTGTCCAAGTGAAACGAAAGCACCGAAGTCCATAATTTTTACAACCTTACCTGAAACCATTTCCCCTATCTTATATTCGTGAGTCATCTGCTCAATCATTTTAATTGCCTTTTCTGCTCCACCATTTTTGCCTGTGACAAAAACTGTCCCATCTTCTTCAATTGTAATTTCAGTATCAGTTTCTTCTCGTATAGCATTAACATTTTTTCCTCCTGGTCCAATAACCAAACCAATCTGATCTTTTTTAATTTTGATAACTAAAATTTTTGGTGCATTTGGCGAGATGTCTTTACGAGGTTCAGAAATTTCTGAAACAATTTTTTCAATAATTTCTTGTCTTGCAATTTTAGCGCGAGTTAAGGCTTCACTTAAAATTTTTATAGAAACACCCTCAACTTTTACATCTAACTGAATAGCAGTAATTCCATTTTTTGTTCCAGCAACCTTGAAATCCATATCACCATAATGATCTTCAGGTCCTTGAATGTCAGTTAACAAAACATATTCATTTTTATTTTTTTCATTAATCATTGCTCCTATCGAAATACCTGCTACTGGATGTTTAATTGGAACTCCACCATCCATCAATGCTAAAGTTGTCGCACAGATTGATGCTTGAGAAGTTGATCCATTTGAAGCTGTCGACTCAGAGACGACTCGTATTGTGTAAGGAAAAATTTCTTTATTAGGAATCACAGGAATCAAAGCTTTTTCTGCTAAAAATCCGTGACCCATTTCTCGACGATTAATTCCACCAAGTCTTCCTGTCTCACCACTTGAGTAAGGAGGAAAATTATAATGATGCATGAAACGTTTCTTGGCAGTATATTCCATGCCTTCAATTTGATGCATAGCATCGGGTCCAGCTAATGCGAGTACTGACAATACGTGAGTTTCGCCTCTGTAGAAAATACCAGAACCGTGCAACGAATCAGAAATTCCCCCAGCTTGAGTAAATAATTTTCTAATTTGATCAAACGCTCGCCCATCGGCTCTTTGATTTTTTTCTAATGCATACTTATGAAACATCTTGTCAAAGTAATCATGCAAATAATCTTCAGCCACACTTCTTTCTTTTTCTTTGCCATCTTGGTTTTGATAATGATCATCTAAAATTTCTTTCCAAAGATTTTCAATTTCACTTGAAACTTTTTTTGTTTCACCACTAAAAAGTTTTTCGTCGATTAAGGGTTTAATTTTTTCTGAAAAAATATTTACGAGTGACTCTTCAATTTCAGGAATTGATATTTTTAATTTTTCTTTTCCAAATTTTTTGCTTAAATCTTTTTCAAATATTTCCCATTTTGAAATTTCGTTTGAAGCTAAATTAAAGCACTTAGTCATTTCTTCTTCGGACAATTCAAAGGCCATAGCCTCGATCATGTTGATTGTTCCCTCTTTACCACATACGAGTAAGTCAAGATCGTAAACGGGTTCATCTTCGTTAGGAATATAATTATTTATTTTTATTTCAGTCTCTTCCTTTGCGCGACTAATATGTACTGCTCCAATCGGTCCATTCCAAGGTATATCAGAAACTAAGAGGGCAAGCGAGACGGCATTGATGCCAAGCATTTTTGGATCAGTTTCACCAATAGCTATTACTGTGACAATAACTTGGACAGCATTTTTTATTTGGTGATTGAATAGAGGTCGGATGGTGCGATCAATAACTCGCGAAGCGAGAATTGCCTGATCGCTTGGTCGACCTTCTCTCTTATTATATTGACCACCTAAAATTTTTCCTGAAGCATAAAACTTTTCCAAGTATTCAACTGTTAAATTAAAATAGCCGAGATTTTTTGTTTCTTCTTTTGAAATCACAGCTGTCGCCATAACAACAGTTCCTTCACTTTTTAATATTACCGAACCGTTGGCTTGGTCTGCTAAATCAGAAAACAAAGCAACAATTTTTTTGCCACCAATTTCTACTTCATATTCTTCAGTTTTCATATCTGCTTGCCCGTTCAAAAATTTTTATTCAATAAATCTTTGAATTAGGGGTTAGTTAATCTCCAGACTCTAGGTTTGAAACTTACCCAAATCTATGGGGTGGGTACTTTCAACTCTAACTGTCCAGAGAATAACAATTAATTATTAATAAAATGTTTATAGCATAAAAATATGCTTTTGAAAAATTTTTATCTAACGATTTTAGTGAATCAAATATTTTTGAGGATTTGTTGATAAATCAAAAAAATCATCAGCGACTTCTATCAGTTTGCCCGAAGTAGATTTATCAAAAGCGACAACTTCTACTTGGGTAGTGGTTTTCAAATATTCAACTAGTGGAACTTGATCACCATCACCAGTCACTAAGACGACAGCGTCAAGCCGAGGGGCCATCTTAATAGCATCGATTGCTAAGCCTACATCCCAGTCCCCCTTTTTGGCACCACCTGGAAAAATTTGTAAATCTTTTGTTTTAGTTTCGATTCCTAATTTTTTTAGAGCTTCAAAAAAATTTTTTTCTTCACCACCCTCACTGGTGATAACATAAGCTATCGCTCTAACTAATTTTCGGCCAGCAACAGCATCCTTCAAAACTGCCCCAAAGTTTACTTTTCTTTTATATAAATTTTTTGCACTGTGATAAAGATTTGACGTATCAATAAAAACTCCTACTCTTTGTTCTTTCTGTTTAATTATAGACATATATTTGTTTGTCCCATTTCTTTTTAAATTTTAATAAGGACTTCTTGTTAAATATTTATTTTTATAAAAAAATATTTTGATTTTTCTCAACTAAAATATTTGTCGAGATTTATTAAAAATATTGTTAACCTGCCGACCGTAGGTTTTAACACTAAAACTATTGTAACATAAAATCCCCCGCGACGAGCTTAGGGGATTTTACTTTATTCTTTAATTTTTTTCATCTCCTTAGTGAAGCGGGTCTTGTCTGTCTTTTCTAAATATTTCAAATGCTTTCGGCGATCAGCTACCATCTTTATCAAGCCACGACGAGAGTGATTATCTTTCTTGTGAGCCTTTAGGTGGGTTGCTAATTCGTTAATTCTTTTGCTAATAATTGCAATTTGAACTTCAGGACTTCCCGTATCTTTTTCGTGGAGTCGATTCTTCTTTATAATAATTTGCTTTTTTCTTGTAGTTAGCATGACGCTATAGTAGCATAAAAAACAAAAAAATGCAA
>CAYSSZ010000003.1:15251-19916 GCA_964434095.1 uncultured Candidatus Saccharibacteria bacterium
AAAAGGAAATAGCTTAAAAACAGTTAATAACTATGATTACTATTTATCTCGTTTCTTTGAATTTGCTAAAATATCAAATCCGAATGACATTACTGATGATAAAATAAGGGAATTTCGTCTTTTTCTAAATCGTCAACCTGGAGTCAAAATTCGTGGGCAGTCATCTTCAACCCTTAAAAAAAATACGCAAAACTATCATTTGATAGCCTTGAGGATATTTTTGAAATATTTGATGAAGAGGGGCATCAAAGCTCTTTCTCCTGAGCGAATAGAGCTTGCTAAAATAAAGGAAAGATCACTTGACCTTATTTCTGTTGAGGAATTAAATCGCCTTCTTGAAGCTCCCCTAAAGATCGCTATAAATCAAAAAGATAAAAAAAATAATGATATTTTAGCTTTAAAAACCTTACGTGATAAAGCAATATTGGAATTATTTTTTTCAACTGGGTTGCGTCTATCAGAATTATGCTCATTGGATAGAGATCTTGATTTGTCGAAAGATGAATTTTCCATCCGTGGAAAAGGTGAAAAAGTTAGAGTTGTTTTTCTTTCCCCTTCTGCCAAGGAAGCAATAAGAGAATATCTAAAAAATAGAAAAGACTTCGAAGAGCCTCTTTTTATCCAATATTCAAGAAACTCTAAGATTTCGACAAACGAAAAAAAGAGACTTACTCCTAGATCAATAGAAAGAATTGTTAAATATTATGCTATTGCAGCTGGAATTTCTAAAAAAGTAACTCCACATGTTATTCGCCACTCATTTGCGACAGATCTTTTGTCCAATGGAGCGGACATTCGCTCAGTTCAAATGATGCTCGGCCATGCCAATATCGCTACTACTCAAATATATACCCATATTACCGACAAGCAACTCCGAGACGTACACAAGAAGTTTCATAGCAAATAATTTATAATAAATATATGAAAATAATTTCCTGGAACACAAATGGTTTGCGGGCGACTATAAAACAAGGGAATTTTACTTCTCTTTTTGATATATATAAGGCAGATGTTGTTTGTTTTCAAGAAACTAAATGTGAAAAAGAACAACTTCCTGAAGAAATTCTAAATTATAAAGGTTATTTTTCTTACTTTTCTTCATCAAAGGGTAAAAAAGGTTATAGTGGTGTGGCAATTTATTCTAAAATGGAGCCAGATAAGGTTGAATATGGAATAGGCATACCAAAGTTTGATGATGAAGGTAGAACAATTATAGCTTATTATTCTAACCCTTCGGGCTGGCAAGGAAAAAAATTAGTTTTAATAAATTGCTACTTCCCTAATGGCGGTGGAGGAGAAGAAAGGCTTAAATACAAACTTGATTTTTACGATGCTTTTCTTATTTTTATTAATAAATTAACCAAAAAGGGAGATAACATTATTTTTACTGGCGATGTTAATACTGCCCATGAAGAAATAGATCTGGCTCGACCGAAGGAAAATGAGAAAAATACAGGTTTTTTGCCTATTGAAAGGGCCTGGATTGATGAAGTGATTTCAAATGGTTGGGTAGATATTTTCCGACATTTTTATCCAAATAAAAAGGATGTTTATACATATTGGGATCAAAAAACTAGGGCACGAGATCGAAATGTTGGATGGAGAATAGATTATTTCTTTGCAGATACAAAATATGTTAACAAAATCAAGAAATTCTCTACTCTTTCTGACTATTATGGTAGCGATCATTGTCCGATCTCGATAGATATAGACATTTAGGACATTGTCCGATAATGATAGAAATTTAATTAAAAGTCGTGGTGGCGAAATTGGTAGACGCGCTAGTTTCAGGTACTAGTGGAAGCAATTCCTTGGGAGTTCAAATCTCCTCCACGGCACAAGAATTATTTAACCCCATGTTTTGTGTGTAGTTTTTTTACTACATTTTCTTCTAGTTCATCTTTTTTTATTTTTCCACTTTCCCCAAGCTTTTTTAATTCCTCATCTCCAAGTTGGTCTAAAGATTTAACTAATTCAACTAATTTTTCTTTATTATTTTTACTCGGGTTGTTTAATACTTCTTCTAATAAAGCATTTAAAATAAAGCCCATTCTTGGTCCTGGTTTCATGTGTAACTCTTCTATCATCATTTTACCATCAATAGCTAATTGTCCAACAGATATTGGATCATGGAGAACCTCTTCAATCATAGCGAAATATTTGCGTAATCTATATGGAGCTTCAGCTTTTTTCATTCCTACCCTATCGCATTCCCTGACTTTCATTAAATCCCAAATATTGTCTTTCCCAACCTTTTGGACAATTCTTCTAACCGCCGACAGAGATATTTTTTCAGTATCTGAAAAGAACATATGGTTTCTTGTGAAACTAAGGACTTTCTCAGTGGTGTCTTTTGGGTATCTAAGTCTTTCCATTATTTGCTTAGTTATTCTTGTTCCTACTACTTCGTGCCCGTAGAAGGTATATTCTTTTTTATCGCCTTTTCGGCGAGATCTTGGTTTACCTATATCATGAAATAGCGCTGAAAGTCTAATTTCTAAAGACCAATTTTTTTTAGTTGCATTATCTAAGGCATGAAGTGAGTGATTCCAGACATCATATATATGGCTACCCATTTGTTCACAACCAATTCCCTCCTCTAGTTCAGGAATAATATGCTTAAGAAGTCCAAATTTTTGGAGCATTGTAATTCCGATAACAGAATTCTGAGACATTATTATTTTAGTAAATTCATCTCTTATTCTTTCAAATGATATATTTTTTATAAGGCTTGAGTTTTTTATTATTGACTCATTTGTTTCATGGGAAACAACAAAATCTAATTGGCTTGAAAATCTGATTGCTCTTAACATACGTAGTGCATCCTCATTAAACCTATCATCAGGGTTTCCAACTGTCCTTAATATTTTGTCCTTTATGTCCTTTAAGCCACTAAATAAATCTACTAAATGTCCGTTAGGGTTGTCTTTTATATGCCTGCCCGCCAAAACTTTAGTGTCGGCGGGTCCTTTAGAAATGTTATATGCCATAGCGTTTACTGTAAAATCGCGTCTTTTTAAATCATCTTCAATATTATTACTGAATTTAACTTCATCTGGATGTCTGAAATCGCTATATTTTGCCTCTTGTCTATATGGAGTTACTTCAACTATAAAATTAGTTTCCCGCCCACTATCTCTATTATTCGAAGATAGTGGTGGCGGACAGGCACGCGAAACATCTTCAAAAACAACGGCTACCGTTCCAAATTTATTTTCATATACTGTCTTTTCAAACAATGAAATAATTTCTTCAGGTTTGGCATTTGTTGTAATATCCCAGTCCTTTGGTTCTCTTTCCAGAATTAGATCTCGTACACAACCACCAACCAAAAAGGCCTCAAAACCAGCATTTTCGAGTGTTTTTGTTACATGTGTAACATATGGGGGAATTTTAGATATATTTATTTGATTTAGCATTATAAAGATTGTGCGCCCGACAGGAATCGAACCCATATCACTTGTTCCGAAGACAAGTACTCTATCCGTTGAGCTACGGGCGCAACAGGCAGATTATATCATTATAAATATATTTTGTAAAAACGAACCACGGTGATATACTTATACATGTATGAGAAAAGACAAAGACGAGATAATCAATTTAAGAAAACAAGGTAAATCGTATAGAGAGATTCAAAAGATAACAGGAGCCTCTCGCAGTACTTTGTGTGATTGGTTTAAAAATGAAGAATGGTCTCTTCATACTAAAAATACAAATAAGAACAAAAACATAATTTTATCAAAAGAAAGATTATACAAACTAAATGAGGCTAGAAAAGAAAGGCTTCGATTACTGTATGAAAAAGTAGAAAAAGAGGCCGAAAAGGAATTTGAAATCTACAAGAACGACCCTCTATTTGTAGCAGGTTTGATGTTATATGATGGAGAGGGAGATCATTTAAGTCGTGGAGAGATAAGACTTGCTAATGTAAATTTTGATATTCATAAAATTTTCATAATTTTTGTAAAAAAATTTCTAAAATTAAATCATATGGACATAAAATTTAGTGTCCTATTGTATCCAGATTTAAGTATTGAGGATTCTGTTGAAAGATGGTCATCGGAACTTAAAATTTCTAAAAAAAATATATATAAACCCCAAATTATAAATGGAAAATTAAAAAAAAGAAAGTTGCATTTTGGAGTGGGAACGACTATAATATTAAGCAGTTTTCTAAAAAAGAAATTATTTTATTGGATAGAAAAAACAAAAAAACATTTAATTGAAAATTAAGCGGTTATCGATTAGTGGTAGGTCAGGGCATTGCCAATGCTCAGGCGGGAGTTCGATTCTCCCTAGCCGCACAAATAAAAACTAAAATAAAAGACGACTTTTTGTGTCTTTAAAAACTGAAAATAACCTTAATTTGTGGATAAACCTGTGTGCATTGTTTATAAAAGACACTTCTACGCTGAGGCTTCGAAGTGCAGGCACTACTTAAATTTACAAAAATATATTGAAAATCAATGATATATTTTGAAAGACACATAAAGAACATATAAATTTGTCCAATAAATGTCTTAATGTTTCACGTGACACAATATATGTATCACGTATGAAATAGAGAGTCCTTGGACTCTCGTTAATCATGTAAAACAATAATCAGAATAATTAAAAAGAGCTTAAACAATAATTAGTCGAAAATATAACATATATAATTTCATA
>CAYSSZ010000003.1:20016-30014 GCA_964434095.1 uncultured Candidatus Saccharibacteria bacterium
ATTAAAAAGAGCTTAAACAATAATTAGTCGAAAATATAACATATATAATTTCATACGTGATGAAAAATTTTACTTCTGAAAAGCAAAAAATAGGGAAATTAGGAGAAGATGTTGCTTGTAAATACCTTAAGAAGAAAGGCTATGTTGTTTTAGAAAGGAATTACACAAGAAAATGGGGAGAAATAGATATTGTTTCAGAAAAAAACAATAAATTATATTTTGGTGAGGTTAAATCAGTCTCATGTGAATTTTTGCCTGATTTAAAAGATGAAAACCCTTTTGTTAAAAGACCTGAAGAGAATATGCATCCATGGAAGCTTAAAAGACTACATAAAGTTATTGAAACATATTTAATAAGTCATAGAATAGGGAATAAGTCATGGCAATTAGACCTTTTACTTGTTTATTTGGATATAATTAACAGGCGGGCAAAAGTTAAAGTTTTAGAAAATATTATTGTATAGTGCGGAATAGGGGAATCTCGACTACCGTCGCGGGTGGTTTTCCATTTTTATTTTAATAAAAATAAGAAAAACCCTTTCGATTTCCCACGAAAGCCAAGCAGTTGGCTTTCTTTAGTCCTTACGAATTGAAAAATAGCAATCAAAAATGATTACTATTTTTCAATTGTGCGGAATAGGGGAATCGAACCCCTGACCACAGTTTGGAAAACTGTTATTATACCATTTAACTAATCCCGCCTCTACAAAAGTAATGGTTGATAGACCTATTCTATTTTTTTCGCAAAACTACTTAACAGAAAATTTTGTTTTCTGTTTTGTCGGGGTGCCGGGAATCGAACCCGGCCCTCATGTTCCCAAAACATGTATACTACCGATATACTACACCCCGATATTTGATTTGTAAAATGCTCCAAAATTTTTACCCCAAGCATCTCAAAGCACAATATGTTATACTTTTTCGATAATCCATCTTAACATATTTTAAGCCAAAGACAATATAATTATTATTAGATTTATAAATTAACATGCTATTAAAATATATTTATCCATTACTTAGTGTTATCATCGTCAGCCTAGTTTCCTTTGTTGGAATTCTTTTCTTGTCGATAAAAGAAGAAAAATTGAAAAAATATATCGATGCTTTTATTGGTTTGGCGGTAGGGGCGTTGTTGGGAGGTGCTTTTATTCATATTTTGCCAGAAACATTAAATAATCCGAAAATTGGTGATAAAGCTGGTTTAATTATAATCATTGGAATTTTTATTTTTTTTGTCATGGAGAA
The DNA here is from genome assembly GCA_964434095.1 of uncultured Candidatus Saccharibacteria bacterium. Taxonomy (GTDB): domain Bacteria; phylum Patescibacteriota; class Minisyncoccia; order Phycocordibacterales; family UBA9973; genus UBA8515. The sequence goes on from CAYSSZ010000003.1 coordinate 21,262, forward strand.
GTTCTTACACTGGCATCACCATGGCGACGACCATCAAAATAAAAAAATTCATCCTGTCGGTAAATTAATTTTATTTTCTGACGGAGTGCATAATTTCATTGATGGTATTATTATTGGAACTAGTTTTTTAATTGATATACATATTGGTTTAGCAACTACTATTGCTGTTATCTTACATGAAATTCCTCAGGAAATTGGAGACTTTGCTGTCTTATTGCATGCTGGTTATTCTCGCAAGAGAGCTCTTTGGCTTAATTTTGTTTCAGCCCTAATGGCTGTGGTAGGAGTTGTCATCAGCTTGGCTCTTGGAAACATTACAGAATCTTTTATTGATTATTGTCTGCCGATTGCCGCAGGAGGCTTTATCTATGTAGCTGTAGCGGATTTAATTCCCGAATTACATAAAAATAAAACATTAAAAAATAGTTTAATTCAAATATTTATGGGTTTCATTGGAGTTTTTGCAATGTACCTTCTAGTTTTTTTTGAATAAGGTTTAAATATTTATCTCTAAATGCTATAATGGCCTAACTATGATGGATGTCGAAAAGATTAGGTCAGATTTTAGTCTCTTTGATCAAGAAAAGAGCTTAGTTCCAGTATATTTTGATAATGCTTGTATGAGCCTAAGGCCGAAAAATGTTGTTTCGGCAATCTTAAATTATTATAACGAATATCCTGCTTGTGCCGGACGCAGTTCGCATAAAATGGCCTCCAAGGTAACTAATTTAGTAGATGAAACAAGAAGTAGGGTTGCAAAATTTATCAATGCGCGAAATGAAAAAGAAATAATTTTTACTAGGAATACAACTGAGGGAATTAATCTGTTGGCAAATAGTTTAGATTTAAAAAAAGGGGACACTGTTTTAATTACTGACAAGGAACATAATTCTAATCTGGTTCCATGGCTTTTATTACGAGATAAGGCTGGTATTAAGGTTGAGATAATTCCGTCTAATGAAGACAATTCTTTTAATTTGGAAAAGTATTCGGAAATGGTTTCAAAAGCTAAACTTGTTTCTATTGTCCACACATCAAATTTGGATGGTATAACAAATCCTGCAAAAGAAATAATCAAAATAGCCCACCAGTACAAAGCCCTGGTTTTCCTAGATTGTGCTCAAAGCATGATGCATCAAAAAATAGATGTAGAGAATCTCGATGTTGATTTTTTGGCTTTTTCCGGGCATAAAATGCTTGGACCAACTGGAACGGGAGTTTTTTATGGTAAACAGGATTTATTAAATAAATTAAATCCATTTCTTGTTGGGGGTGACACTGTTTCAGATGTAAATTATGATGGTTATTCATTGTTGGGAGCCCCAGAAAAATTTGAAGCTGGATTACAAAACTATGCTGGTATTTTAGGTTTAGGTCAGGCTGTTTTATATTTAGAAAATTTTGATTATACAGAAATACAAAATCATGAAAAAAATCTTAATAAAAAAATGACAGAACAGCTTATAAACTTGTCTGATAAGATAAAAATTATTGGACCTCAAGATTCTAATTTAAGGTCAGGAATTGTTAATTTTTATATTGAAGATAAGAGTATGCATCAAATTGCAATTATGCTAGACGAAATGGCCAATATTGCAGTTCGGAGTGGCCGACACTGTGTTCATTCATGGTTTAATCAAAAGAAAATATTAAATTCACTTAGAGTTTCTTTTGCTTTTTATAATAACGAAGAAGAAGTTCAGGTCTTTATTAATAATTTAAAAAATATTTTAGAAATATTATAAATATATGCCTTGTATAATCGCATTAATCGTATTTGGAATATTAGGGATCTTTAGCGCTACCCAACGCAAACTTGCTAAAGAAGCATTTGATTGTGTTTTTCGTCGTGTTACTTTCAGACCATGTAATACTGGCTTCCAAGAAAAAATTAAAGGAAGGTTGCTTTCAAATGTTATTAAGCGTTCAAAATTTCTAGCTAGAATGTTAAATAAGCACTACGAGTTACTCTCTTGGGTTTTCTTTGTTTTGATGGTAGTAAGTCTTTTTTGGGTCTTGCGCGGAGGTTATAACTTTTATGTTTATGGAAGTTGTAATGGTTTAAACCAAAGTAGTTTTTGTGCTTTTGACCCGAAAGGAGAAAATAATATGACGAGCAGTATTACAGAAGGGGAATTTTGTGGAATAACTCAAGCATCAGAAGAAAACCTGACCCTTGAGGGGGTTGATCTATCAACTTTTTATACCAAAAATATTCAATCAGAGGATAATATTGTTTTTATTGGTTGTTATGATTGCGAGTATTCCCGAAAAGCTTACCCAGATATTCAGAAATTGGTAGAAAAGAAAAAAACAAATTATGTGTTCGCACATTATCCAGTAATGGGAGACACATCTTTTTTAAGTGATGTAGGATATTGTGTTAATAAAAATTATCCAGAAAAGTTTTCAGAATTAAACGAGTATTTATTTACAGCTGATAAAAATCTTGTATTGGATCCCATTAACACACCAGCCATTCTTGATAAATTTAATTTAGATCAAGAAATAATTAATAATTGCATTAATGAACCTGAAACTAAAAATATTGTTATTAAACAAATTGAAGAATTAGATAAAACAAATATTTATGGGACACCACTGATTTTTATTAATGGAAAACCATTTGTTGGGCCAAAGCCATATCGAGTCTACCGTAGCGCTGTTAATGATTTTATATTTTTCTAAAATATAAATAAAAAAACCACCCATAGATAGAGATAGGGTGGTTTTTTAATTTGTTGTTTGACTATTACTTAACGGCGTCTTTTAGGGCTTTTGCAGCTCTAAACTTAGGAACATTTGTTGCTGCTACTTTAACTTGCTCTCCAGTCTTTGGATTGCGAGCCATTCTAGCGGCACGGGCTTTAACTGAAAAAATTCCAAGGCCGGCAATTGATACCTCTCCTCCTTTTTGTAAGGTGGAAACAATTGCATCAAACATTGCATTCACAATTTCTTCGGCTTGAACTTTTGTCCCACCGATTTTTTCGTGAACTAATTCTACTAGTGCTTGTTTATTCATCGAATTTATCTTTTCATGTCTAATTATTAATTATGACATAAAAACTATCTGAATAATATTCGACCGTTTGCAAACGATCCCCAATAAAAGGATTATTACTATTATATACCAAGCTTTATTTAAAACAAGGGTTTTTTGTGTTTGACAGAATTTTTATTCATTGTATAGATTATATTAAAAAACTCCCCATTTTACTCACATAATTATAGCAGGAGAGTTTTTTGACTTGATATTTAATTAGTAATCAGTAATTTGTAATTATTAATTATTTTACCGGGCGTACCCCATAGTAGATTTTGGCAAGGTTTATTTTAAAAACAAGCACTAAAAGTGCATTGCCAAAATTCACTACCGGGCGTATTCTATAACTCGATTTTCTCGAATAACGGTAACCTTTATTTCTCCAGGATAGGTGAGTTCTTGTTCTATTTTCTTGGCTATTTCTCGGGCCATTTCTTTGGCCTCAAAGTCATTAATTTTTTCTGGTGTTACAAAAATACGTATTTCTCGTCCGGCTGATAGGGCATAAGCCTTTTCGACTCCGACAAAGTTTTTTGTTAAGGCCTCAAGTTCTTGAAGTCTTTTAATGTAATTTTCGACACTATCTCTTCTGGCTCCCGGTCGTCCACCTGAAATCATGTCTGCTGTTTGAACGATAATTCCTTCAATGGATTCATGAGGATAATCATCGTGATGACTTTTCATGGCTGAAATAATTCTTGGGTCAGCTCCGAACTTTTGTAAAATCCTTATACCAATGTCTATATGGGTTCCCTGAACCTCATGATCAAGAGCTTTACCGATATCATGAACCAATGCTCCAGCTTTAGCAACCTGAACATCTGCTCCAAGCTCTTCTGCTAGCATTCCGGAAATGTGAGCCATTTCGATTGAATGTTGAAGAACATTTTGACCATAAGAAGTTCGGAAATACAGTCTTCCAATAATAGCAACAATTCTTGGGTCAAGGTTGAATATGCCACATTCGAATACTGCTTGGTCGCCTTTTTCCTTAATAATTTTATTTATATCATCCTGGGACTTTGCTACAACTTCTTCAATTTTAGCTGGTTGTATGCGCCCATCAAGAATAAGATTTTCTAGAGCTAAACGGGCAACTTGACGTCTCACAGGATCAAAAGAAGAAATGACAATTGCCCCTGGTGTTTCATCGATAATAAGTTCAACTCCTGCTGTTTTTTCAAATGCGCGAATATTGCGGCCCTCTTTCCCAATAATTTTACCCTTAATGTCATCATTTGGGATATTGACTGAGGTAGTCATCATTTCACTTGCGGTAGAGGAGGCTAAACGATTAATACTTGTGGCCAAAATATCTTTTGCTCGACGATCTAGCTTTTCAGCACCCAATGTTTCCATCTTTTGCATCCTAACTAATAGATCTTCTTCATATTTTTCTTCTGCACTCTTAAAAATGATATCTTTGGCTTCTTCCGTTGACAACCTCGCTACTCTTTCAAGTTCTTTTTCTTTTTCAGCTCCCATTAGGTCAACTCGTTCTTTAATTTTCTTAATCTCTTCTATTTTAAGCTTTATTTTTTCAACTTCCTTATCTATTTCAATTTGACGCACATCTAAAATCTCATCCTTTTTTATTAGACGATGTTCATTTTGTTTTAATTCTTCTTCTTTCTTTTTAATCTCTTTATTTGCTTCAATCAAATGTTGTTCGGCTTTCTTTTTCCCACCCTCAATAATTTTTTGGGCTTCTTCTTTAGCCCCGATAAACATCTTCTTGATTTCGAGTTCGACAGAACCCTTTCGGCCTAGTGAAATAACTAGACGCAAATAATAACCTAAAACTGCCCCGACAAGTAGTCCGGCAATTGATATTACTATTGTGGTTAAAGGCATATAAGTGACAGTGTCACTTTAAAAACAACGGGCCAAAGCCTTATATTTGATATATATATTTGTTTATCAGTAAACTAAAAGTTAAAAAATGCATAAAGTATTGTGTTAAATTTTTCTGAAAACAATTCGTATTTCTAAAGTCACACTCTTCTAAACTGTTAAATTAATTTCGATATCCCTAATATACTTCAAACTCCCCATTTTGTCCAGAACCTCATTTTTGATTATACAGATAATAATTCTCTGTTTTATGATCAAGTAATTGTCGTGGAAAGATGGTCAAATTTTTATTTATCAGTTGACAAAAGATTTTTAAACGACTAATTTAGAGATAAATATAAAAATTGTTAATTATAAATGGAGGAAATACATTATGGCCGTAAGTATTACAAATACCTTGGGTGAAATCGTAATCAATAAAAAAACATATAAGAATTGGTTACGACACAGAGAAAAAACTCTTGACCACATTATCAAAAACTTAAAAAAGGGCGAAGAATTAACTACGAAAGACATCTCGAAAGAAGAATTCTTCATTCACAGTGATGGATCAGCTGAAATAGTTATTTCTATCAATAAAGTTAATGGGAGAATTAGTTTAAAAATCCCCAAAGGAAAATGGTTCCTGAAAAAATCAAATCAGGAAGAAAAATAAAAAAATGCCCCAAATTTATCGGGGCATTTTTCGTTTTTTATTTTTTATTATTTTGCTTAGAGATGATGTCATCAATGATACCATATTTTTTAGCCTCGTCAGATGTCATCCAATAATTTCGATCTGAATCTTTTTCAACTTGGTCAATTTTCTTGCCTGTATTTAAAGCTAAAATTTTATTTAAGGTATCTTTAATACGCAAAATATGTTTGGCGTCGATTGCTATGTCGGAAGCTTGGCCTTCGGCTCCGCCCATTACTTGATGAATCATTACTTCAGAGTTTGGTAATGAGAATCTCTTACCTTTTGTACCTGACGATAAAATCAAGGCACCCATTGATGCGGCAATACCAACGCAAATAGTTGAAACATCTGCCTTAACATAATTCATCGTATCGATAATTGCCAGTCCTGCTGTAACTGAACCTCCTGGTGAATTGATATACAGATAAATATCTTTTTTTGAATCGGTATTATCTAAAAACAGAAGCTGAGCAATTATTAAGTTGGCTGTGTGGTCATCGATTGGACCTCCTAAGAAAATAATTCTATCGTTTAATAAGCGAGAGTATATATCATAAGCTCTTTCGCCAAATTGAGACTTCTCGATAACGGTTGGTATTAACATAAAGATTAGTTTCTAGTGACTAGTTTCTAGTGACTAGTAAATTAAGTCTAATAAAATTAATTATATCACACTAACTAATAAGTGAAGCAAATTGTAAAAATTATGAGTCGCGTAGTTTTCCCTTTCGCTCATTCACTTCGTTCATAAGAGCGAATCAGAGACTGGATAAAATATAAAGAAGTTTATATTTTATCCCCTCTGGGGTAAAGCGCGAATTATTTTTATAATTTTGCGTAACGACCAAAATATTATTGTGTTTCTAAAAAGCTAAATACTTTTTCGTTTTCTAGGATTTGTTCGACATAAGCTTGGGCGCGAGTAGGGTCGGCCTCTTTATATGTTTCCATAATATTTTTTACTTCCGAATCTATTTCTTCTTTTGATGGTGTTAATTTTTCTTTCTCTGAAATTGTGTGAATAATTATTTGAAGCTTAGCTCTTTTTACGGCATCAGGACGCCACTCTTTACGCAAATCATCTTCAGTTTTTTTTATTTGAACTAAATAATCATCAAATTTGAAACCCATATTAGCAATATCCGATTTTAAACGGTAAAGAATTTTGTCCATTTCACTTTCAATTAAAACCTCTGGCATTTCTCCTTCAGAGTGACTAATGATTTCTTCGGCAATTGCTAATCTTAATTTATCTCTTTCAGCAGTTTCTTTTTCCTTCTTCAAATTATTTGTAATTTTTTCTCGCAACTCATCGGCTGTTTTAAAATCCCCAAAGGATTTTGCGAACTCATCATCAAAAACAGGCCATTCGCTCTCGGGAATTTCATTTTTTTCAGCATGAATTTTTTCATGTTCCTCTTCAGTCATTCCCTCGTGACCTTCATGGCTGTTGTTTTTTTGTTCAGCTCGCATTTTTCGTAAATCATTTATTACTTTAAGAACTTCATCCTCGGGAACAATGACTTTTTTGTTGAACTCATCTTTTTTCTTTTGTTCTTTGGCAATCTTTTTATAATCTGGCAATTTCATTTCTGGCAAGATGGCTGTTATGATTTTGAATTCAAGTGGTGAACCCTTACCGATTTTGGTAATGGTAATTTGGGGTCGGCCGATAGCATCAATTTTATTTTCTTCTAATATTTTTGGATATTCGTTATGCAAAGCAAGTTCTGCCATTTCTTCAAGCAATTCCATTTCCGGAATGCTACTTTTAACAATATTTGCTGGAGCCTTTCCCTTACGAAAACCAGGGAGTTCTAAACGCTCACCGATATTTTCTAATGCCCTTTTTTCATTTTTTATTAATTCCTCATATTCCAAAACACCTACTATTTCAAGCTCGCTTTTTTCAAGTTTTTTTATTGTTGTTTTTACCATAATGGTTTTATCTTATACGTCAGAAGCTCTTTTGTCAAAATAAAAAACCCCTTTGATGAAAAGGGGATTTTTTATTAAATCAATGCAATTAGAAGAAAATTGAAACAAAAACTAGAGAAATGATACTCATAAGCTTAATCAAGATATTTAGCGCTGGACCAGAAGTATCTTTAAACGGATCTCCGACAGTATCACCGACTACAGCGGCCTTATGAGGTTCACTACCCTTGCCTCCATAATTTCCAGCTTCAATATATTTCTTGGCATTGTCCCAAGCACCTCCAGCATTAGCCATATTAATTGCTTGTAATACACCGACAACTAAAGCTCCAGCCAAGAGACCCCCCAAAGCTTCTTTTCCCAAAAATGGTGTTAAACCAACGGCCAATGGTGCGACAACGGCTACAATTCCAGGTAATACCATTTCTTTTAATGCCCCCTTAGTACTAATATCAACACAACGGGCATATTCAGGTTTGTTTTTACCTTCCATTATGCCAGGAATTTCTCTAAATTGGCGACGTATTTCTTCTATTAAAGAAGAGGCTGCACGTCCAACAGCTTGCATAGTTTTGGCAGTGAAGAAATATACTAAAACTCCTCCAATAAATAAACCAGCTACAACTTTTGGATTAGTAATATCAATAATCTTTAATCCAGCAGCTTGAGTATAGGCCGCAAATAAAGCAAGAGCTGTTAAGGCCGCCGAACCGATAGCAAAACCTTTACCGATAGCTGCAGTTGTGTTGCCCATTGAATCAAGTTGGTCTGTAATTTTTCTGACTTTTGGTTCTAATCCAGCCATTTCAGCAATACCTCCAGCATTATCAGCTACAGGACCGTAAGCATCAACAGCAACAGTCATACCAATAGTTGAAAGCATACCAACAGCTGCAATAGCGATACCATATATTCCGGCAAAATGATATGAAACTAAAATTGATGAAACGATTACGACAATCGGCAAAATAGTACTCTCCATTCCAACAGCTAAGCCAGTAATAATATTTGTAGCTGGCCCTGTCGAAGAAGCTTTAGCAATACTTTTAACTGGTCTATAATGAGCTGAAGTATAATATTCAGTAATTTTACCAATTAAAACTCCAGCAACTAATCCTGCAACAATTGAATAAAATGGTCCAAAATTTTCAAAGACTCCCTTTGTGACAAAGTATTTGACGACGAAATAGGCAACAATAAGAACAACTACTGCGCTAATCCAAATCCCTCGATCTA
>CAYSSZ010000003.1:30114-33804 GCA_964434095.1 uncultured Candidatus Saccharibacteria bacterium
ACGAAATAGGCAACAATAAGAACAACTACTGCGCTAATCCAAATCCCTCGATCTAAAATCTTGCCCAAATTTGACTTTTCTTTTGCTCGAACAAAGAAGAAAGCAAAGATTGAAGCTAAAATACCAACAGAAGAAATTATCAAAGGTAAGAAAGTACTTTCCATACCATATAAGACAATTCCCAATGTCATAGCAGCAATCATTGAACCAACATAAGATTCAAAAAGGTCTGCTCCCATACCAGCCACATCACCAACATTATCACCGACATTGTCAGCAATAACGCCAGCGTTTCGTGGATCATCCTCTGGAATGCCTGCTTCAATTTTTCCAACTAAATCAGAACCAACATCGGCGGCTTTCGTATAAATACCTCCACCAACACGGGCAAACATGGCGATTAAACTGGCTCCTAAGGCGTAACCATTAACAATGACAGGATCACGAATAATTAAATAAAGGATACTAAGACCCAATAAACCAAGTCCAGCAACCATCATTCCCATAATCGTTCCACTTGAAAAAGCAATCTTCAAAGCGGGATTAATGCCTGTGCGAGCAGCTTGGGCAGTTCGCACATTAGCCATGGTAGCTACACGCATACCGACATATCCAGCAATAGCAGAAAACATTCCTCCGACAACAAAGCTGATGGCTGTTCTATAATCGATAAAAATAGCTAAGACAATAGCTAAAACGACAACAAAAATTGATAAATAAATATATTCTCTCCTAAGAAACGCCTTAGCACCATCTTGGATAGCCTTGGCAATTTCTTTCATTTTTTCATTACCCTCATCTTTCTTTTTGATAATTCCAATCAAAATTATACCGAAAATAACAGCTACCAATGAAGTAGCAATTGCAAAAATTAAAAAGACATTCATAATTAATTATTCATAATCACTAATAATAATTCCCCGATTATATGGTATTTCATTATAATTATCAACTTTTTACTTATACATAAAATACATAGGAGGAACCTATGTATTTTATGTATAACTATTCACTAATCACTAACTTACTATTCACTAATTAATTCGTTCCGTCATCAACGATACCATCATCCAATATTTCATCATCTTCTGAAGATTCATCAATGTCATCGGATTTAACTTCTTCTCCAGCTGAGCTTTTTATATCAATCCTCCAGCCGGTTAATTTGGCGGCCAAGCGAACATTTTGCCCACCCTTACCGATAGCTAAAGACAATTGATCATTGGCTACTTCAATCAAAGCTTTATGTTCACCATCATTTATCATAATATCAAGAACATTAGCAGGAGAAATAGCGCTTGAAATAAAAACGGCTGGATCTGGAGACCAGGGAATAATATCAATTTTTTCTCCACCAAGTTCACTCATAACAGTAGAGACACGAATTCCTTTTTGACCGACACACGATCCGACAGGGTCTATATGTTCATCGTTTGAAAAGACGGCAATTTTTGACCGACTACCTGGTTCACGGGCAATCGCTTTTATTTCGACAACACCAGAAGCAATTTCAGGAGCTTCTTGAGCAAAGAGGGCCTCGATAAATTGAGGGTGGGTACGAGAAAGCTTAAGACTGACACCGCGAGGTGTTTCTTCGATTGAATAAAGGTAGGCTCGAATTCTTTCACCGCGACGATAAAATTCTCCTGGGATTTGTTCTTCAGGTAAAATTACCCCAGTGGCACGGTTAAAATCAATATAAACAACACCATGTTCAACTTTGGAAACGTAACCGTTGACGATTTCTCCCTCTTTACTTCCATATTCTTCTATTATGGCTCCTCTTTCAGCTTCACGAATCTTTTGAATAATAACTTGTTTTGCTGTTTGAGCAGCAATTCGGCCGTAATCTTCTTGATTTTCAAGGGGAAATACAATTTCTTCTTCTAATAGAGCATCATTTTTTATTTTTCTAGCATCTTCAAGGAGAATATGATGTTCTTCGTTGAAACGAACTCTTTCATCATCCTCTGCTAGATCTACTTCTTCTTCGTCATTTTCGGGAATATAAACAAGAGAATCATCGACAACGATTTTAACTTGGTTAAATTCAGTTTGACCAGTTTCTAGGTCAATTTTTGCACGAATAATTTGCCCTTTTTTGCCATAATCTTTTTTATAGGCGGCAGCCAAAGATTGCTCGATAGCATCAATTATTTTTTCTCTTGGTATTTTTCTTTCCTGCTCAAGTTGTTCGAGAGCAGATTTCATTGTTTTTAAGTCCAACATAAATGATTTTTAATGAAGCGTAGCGAAATATAAAAATCTTTACCCTGTTAAATACGATTTGAGCCTATTTCTGATAAACAATTTACCATGATAGGTTTTTAAATATTTCTCTCGGTGGATTGCATCTCTCTTGGAAAGACAAGCCTCGGAATAAATTAGCTCTAGTTGACCTCTATTTTTTGTTGAGGCCACTGAACCCTTACTGTGTTGCTCAAATCGTGATTTTAAATTTTCAGTATAACCAACATAGAAGTTATTATCTATTTTTGAACGAAGGGCATATATGTAATAAAACTTCGTCATAAATTTAAAATCATTTAACAGGGTTTGAAAAATATACTCGTATGACTCGTTATTTTTCTAAAAAAGCCCGGTTCGAAACGGACTTGATTATTTTTATCTTACCACTAAATCAAATAAAAGGTCAAGAACACAAAAATTAATTTAAACAGTTATACTTGTTTTATAAAAAATGTTATTATATCAGTATCAATTATTAACATAAAAATTTATCTATGTTTAAAAAATTTAAAATTCTTTCAAAAATATTTTTTCTAACTCTTTTATTTGCTTTGACCACTAGCTCCGTCTTTGCAGTCGAAGAAAATAAACCCGTTCAGCTAGTTTCAGTTGCTCATGTAAATATTTATGAAGCGACAATTGTTTCGCAAAATAAAAACAATATTAAACTTTCTTTTAATCTTTCAAATGGGCAAGGATTACAAACTGGTATTAAATATGGGGTAAATTTGGTTAAAGAAACAGAAAAAGGGCAATACCTTGTTGACCAAAAAGTTTATGAAGAAGTAATGTTTTTAGCTGAAAACTCTGATAATATTAGAGAGATAACTTATGTTGCCCCCTCAACACTTGAAGGTGAATACACCATATTTATTAACGCTAAAAATGAAAGTGGTAAGACTTTTGGAGTGGCTTATGCTGGAAAAATTAATTTAGAATCATCACACCAGGGAGTTATTATTTTACCAGAAACTTGCTACTTAACTATTTCGGGAAATCAAATTGATACCAAATACAACTTAGTTCAGGGTGTTGATATTGGCATGGAAGAAATACTTAAATTAAATTGCATGGTTTCAAATACAAGTTCGAGCGCAGTAAAGGCTAGCCCATTATTTGAAACCTATTATCGAAATCTTTTTGGTAAAATTGTAGAACATACGGGAGTAATTATCGAAGAAATAGATTTTGGACCAAATGAAGAAAAAGAAGTTTCAATCGCTTTGCCTAAAGCTACCGAGCCTCAGGCCTATGATGTTAAGGTAACACTGAAAGGTGGAAACGAATTATCCAATTCAATTATTGTTCATTATGTATTGCAGGGAGTAAGTGCGACGATTCAAAGTCTTTCTCTCGACAAAGATTATTATCGGATTGGAGAGAAGGCCATCATGACTTTCTCCTTCACCCCCTCGGCCGATAGTTACCCAGGCTCACGAC
>CAYSSZ010000004.1:0-14724 GCA_964434095.1 uncultured Candidatus Saccharibacteria bacterium
AAAACATCCGATGGTGTTGTCGGTTCACTTCGTTATTTTGGACAAACAAAAAAAGATACTTTTTTTAATTTTCCTTATACCGAATGGTTGTCTCAATATATTTCTGATCAAAAAATTTATCTAACCACCAAACCATCATGGGCAACCGAGGGACATTTTTATTCCTTAAATAAAGAAAGTGGGGTAATATCAAAAATATTCGGTAATATCCAAGGCTTAACCACACTTGTTGATAATAATGGTAATTATGTTTTATATAATTCATCTACAAACAAAGGACCACAGTTAAATCTTTTTAATATCAATAAAAATTCTTCTATTGTTTTAAACGCTTATGGTTTACCCGAAAAATGCGCTTGGAGCAAAAATGGTTCTGATTTATATTGTGCCCTACCAAGTGTTATTGAGGGAAAGGAATATCCTGATAGTTGGTACCAAGGATTAACTTCTTTTAATGATTATTTTGTTCTAATTGATACACAAACAAACAGCGTTGATACTTTAGCCAATACCTTGGCTGGAGCAGGACTTGATGCTACTCATTTATTTTTAGACAAAAATGAAGAAACTTTATTTTTCATAAACAAAAAAGACTCCACGTTATGGAGCTTAAGTATTTTTTAATTTATATACAATAAGTCTATTTATTAATAATATATAATGATGCTTATTAGAGCTGATTAATATATTTTATAACGACTCGGCGTTCTGGACCAAAGCCTTCAGACTCAGTTTTTATATCTTTGGCTCCTTCTAAAAACAAATGGATAATTCTGCGGTCAAAAGCTGTCATTGGGTCAAATTCTATGTTGCTTTTAAAATACCTAGCTCTTTCAGCCAACATATGGGCTGTATTTTTTAAATTTTCGAAATGTTTTTTTTGATAACCATTCACATCTAAAATAATCCTTGGTGTAGTTTCATTAATATCCTTTTCCGTCATTTTTTGGATTAAATGATTAAGAGATTTTAATGTTTCACCATCACGACCAATCATAAAACCAGAATCAGGTGTTTCAACTGAACACCAATACATTTGGTCTTCTTCTTTAAACTCGTAGTTTGAAATAGTACATGACATGAGTTTAAATAAATCCTCTATAGTTTTTTTTATTTTTTCGTGTTCCATTTTATGATTGCTGTTTTAATTTGTTGCGAATTAACCATTCTTGAACAATAGTAAATATATTACTCGTAATCCAATATAATGCAACCGCGGCAGATATTTGCCAGGCGACTATAGCTAAAAATACTGGTAATACGTATCTTATGTTTGTCTGCATGCTTTTCGATAATTCTTCTTGAAAACTAGGTTTTTCATTATTTTCTGTAGTATTTTTGTGGTCTTTAGAAGAATTAATTGGCATTGATAGGTGTCCTTGAATAAACTGAGTAACACCGACTAATATTGCTAAAGCTATACTTTTTCCCCCCATTTCTATTAAACCCAAAAAATTTGTATTTATAACACCATCAAAACTAATAAAAGAATAAAGTATTTCTGGGTTCACTGTAACCCCTCGTAAAAAAACATAATATAGGGCTAAAATAATAGGTAGTTGTAAAATAACAACAAGACAGCCTGAAAAAGGATTTGTTCCATATTTCTTATAGAGTTCCATCGTTTTTCTGGCTTGATCTTCTTTACTTGGATATTCTTTTTTGATTGCCTTCATTTCCGGTTCCATTTTTTTTATTAGAACCTGGTTTTTTATAGATTTTTTGGCTAGAGGAGAAAGGATAAATTTAATTAAAATAGTCAAAATAATAATGGCATAACCAACGTCTCCCAGGGTTATATTATCAATAATAAAAAATAGGGCGTTGTATATCGGCTCATAAAGAAAGTTGTTCCACAATTCTTGCATTGGCTTATTGTAACCCAAAAAAACCAAAAACCCAAATATTTATTATTTTAGCGGGTCATAAACATTTTTTTGCCATGGATGACAGCGCAGTATTCTTCTCAATCCCATAAATAATCCCTTTAACAATCCATATTTTTCTAATGCTTCCTTTGTATATTCTGAACAAGTTGGAATAAAAACGCAGCTTTTTTGCTGTTTTAGTGGTATTTTTTGATATAAATTAATGAGATGAATTAATACTTGCTTCATTTTTTTGTTGTTTTTTTAATAAAAAATCTATTTCTTTTTCAATTTCATCTTTGTTTGTATTTTTTAATGATTTTTTATAAATAAAAACACCTGAATATAACGTTTTTTTTATTTTACGCATAAGATTATATCCTATTCTTCTTAATTTGTTTCTCTCGGTGGCCTTATTTGCGACTTTTTTGGGCACAATAAATGCTATTTTTTCTAGTTTGTCGTCCAAAAAACAAAAAGAAAAGATAGGCGAATATATCTTTTTACCGTTTTTTATTATATTTTGAACTTCACTTTTGTTGGCTCTTTTGTTTTTAGGCAACATTCTATTTTTTTATAGAAACACTAGCACGACCCTTTCGTCGTCTCGCCTGTGTTACCTTTCGTCCTGTTTCTGTTTTAGTTCTTGTTATAAAACCATGAGTTTTGGCTCTTTTTCTACGATTTGGTTGATATGTGATAGACATAGTACAAATATATAACACCTTGACCCATAATGCAATATCCACACATTATTAACAGCTTAATTAAGGTTTTTTGTTTTTATAAATAACACTAAGAGGTTATAATAACTCTTATGAATTTAAATAAGCTGTGGACTGATAGTTTGTCTGAAATCGAACTTTCTATTTCTCGAGCCAATTTTACAACTTGGTTCAAAAATACCTCGATTATAAAAGAAGAGGGAGGGGTTGTATATGTAGGGGTTCCTAATGAGTTTGTCAAAGATTGGCTTAATAATAAGTTTCATAAACTTATTTTAAAAACTTTAATTAATATTGAGGAGGGTATTCGTGGTGTTGAATATGTTATTTCAAAAATAGATAAAACTAGTGAGGTAGATACCACTAAAAACATAAAAGATGATAAAAAAAATATAAACAATAAAGAGCTGCCCCTAAATGATTTATATATTAATAAGGATGATAATTTAAATCCAAAATATAATTTTAATTCTTTTATTGTTGGACCCTTCAATGAATTGGCTTATGCGGTGGCTCAGGCAATAATTACTAATCCTGGTCAAAATTATAATCCCTTTTTTATTTATGGTGGTACCGGACTTGGAAAGACACACATAATTCAAGCTATTGGTAATACTATAAAAAGCAAACACCCCCAAATGAAGATTTATTATGTCAGCTTAGAAAAGTTTGCCATAGATTATATAAACTCAATTCAAAATAAAAATCCTAATGGTTTTAAGGAAAAATATAGAAAATACGATGTTATTATCATGGATGATATTCAATTTATTTCGGGTAAAGATAAAACACAAGAAGAACTTTTTCATCTATTTAATACTCTTTATGAAAATAATAAACAAATAATTTTTTCTTCCGATAAACACCCTAATTTTATTCAGGGTCTTGAGGAAAGGCTTCAGTCAAGGTTCGCTTCAGGTATGATAGTTCAAATAAATGAACCTGACTATGAGTCTCGAGTTGCCATTATTAAAGCTAAATTCACCTCAACAGGATGTCTTGTGGAAGAAAATGTTGTTTCATATTTAGCTGAGGTTCTAAATAGTAATATTAGAGAATTAGAAGGTAGTTTAAATACTATTGTTTGTCAATCTCAATTAAAAAATAAGAGTTTAAGTTTAACTGAAGTAAAAGAATTAATAAGAAATAATATTAAACCTAAGAAAACTGTAGCTATCAAAGATGTAGTTAATACGGTTGCTAGTTTTTATGGATTTTCTGAGGAAATTATTTATGAAAAAACAAGAAGGAAAGAAATTGTTAAAGCTCGCCAAATAATAATGTATATATTGAGAGAAGATTTTAATGTTTCTTATCCTCTTATAGGGCAAAAACTTGGGGGTAGAGATCACACAACAGTTATTCACTCTCACTTAAAGATTAAAGATGATTTAAAGAGAAGTCCATCCCTTTTACAAGAAATTGAAAAAATAAGAATCATGTTTAAATAGTGTTAATTTCTTGTGGAAATGTGTTTAATAAAAATTAATTAATTATTAAAAATTTTATTTAATTATTTTTTTAAAAAAGAAAATTAAAGTTATAAAATTAAAAAATAACAAATTATAAAAAAAACAATTATAAAATAAAGATAAAAAATTATTAACACAATTAACATCTATATTAATATTAATAAATATTTAAATATAAGATATAAATATTTTATGAAAGCAGAATGTTTAACAGAAAAATTAAGGAGAGCTTTATCAATAGTTGAAAAAATAACTGGTAAAAATTTATCCTTACCGGTTTTAAAATCTATTTTATGGATTTTTAAAGAAAAGAAATTAAAATTAAGAGCAACAAACTTAAATTTAGGAATAGAATTTAATATACCCGCTAAGGTTGAAAAAGAAGGAGTCGTGGCAATAAAAGGAGAAGTTTTATCTCAACTTTTTAGTTTTGTGGATAAAGATCAAAATACTTATTTAGAAATAGTAAATGATAATTTATTAATAAAAAATAATAAAAACAAATTTATTTTAAAAACAGTACCATATGATGATTTTCCCACAATACCAATAGTAAAAGGTGAAAGTTTTTATTTACAATCAGAAAAATTATTAGAAGGACTTCGATCTGTTTATTATAGTGCTGCTACATCAGAAATAAAACCAGAAATTGGTAGTGTTTATATTTATTCCGAAGATGATACTTTGTTTTTTGTTTCCACAGACTCTTTTCGCTTGGCAGAAAAGAAAATTAAAATTAAACAAAAAATAAAAATTGATGGATTATTAATACCAGCAAAGAATGTTGCAGAAATAATAAGAGTATTTGAAAACGTAAATGAAGAAATTAAAATAACAATACAAAAAAATCAAATTTCTTTTGAAAACGAAGAAATATATTTAACCTCGCGAGTTGTTGACGGACTTTTTCCAGACTATAAACAAATTATTCCAAAACAGCCAAGTACAAAAATAATTGTTTTGAAACAAGACTTGTTATCAGCAATCAAATTATCTAATATATTTTCTGATAAAAAATTTAATCAAATTAATTTTTTAATAAAAACAAATGATAAAATATTTGAGCTTAGTGCCCAAAATTCTGATGTTGGAGAAAACAATACCCAGATTTCAGGAGTTTTGGAAGGGGAAGATGTATCCCTATCTTTTAATTATAAATATCTTCTAGACTGTTTTCAGTCAATTCAAGTTGATAGTATAAGTTTAGAGTTTTCCGGAAACAATAAACCAGTCATATTAAAACCTGTTGGAGATAATTCTTTTCTTTATTTGGTTATGCCAATGAACAGATAAATTAAAATGGATGAATTTCACATTTCAAAGTTTTTTAATAAAAGATTGGTGGAATTAAATAATAAAAAAGATATTCTCTTCTTCTCTGTATCAGTTTTAAAACAACTAGTTAGTGAGGACATAACAGATAAATATATAAAAATAAAAAACAACACTTTAATTATTAAAGGATCAAGCCTTTTAAAGAATGAAATTTTTTTAAAAAGAGAAAATATCTTAAAAAAGTTAAATAATAATGAAAATAATTATTATTTTAAAGATATTAATTTTTCGTAGTTAATCTTCAATTATTAAAGGAAAAGAAAAGTCTCCTTTATTTCCGTAAACATCATAACCTATAATTTTTAAAACATTATCATTTACTAAACCCGAAATATCTTTTGGATAAAATGAAATATTATAGGGATATGTTTTAATTGATTTAATATATAAATCATTTATATAAACATCAATTCTATCAATTTGATATTTTGATCTTGCTCTAATTTCTAAATTTATTAAGTCTTCTTCTTTATAAATATTGTCATCGTTGTCTTCAATAGAAAACTCTGGTTGATTTTTTTCTGTATGAATATTGTCATAATAATTTGGAATGTAGTTTGTTACTTCTTTAGCAAATTTGTATCCGTTTTTTGCCCACCAACTTGAAACTCCGTACTCCCAGTTACGATATTGAGAATCATTTCTACCATTTTTAGAAGGATTTAAAATATCATCTTTGTTTAACCAGTGTAAAATCGTGTGTATTTCTGTAACAGCTATTTCTTTTCTGTATTCATTTGGAGTAAGTTCAGTTGCTAGTCCTCCTGAAACAGTATCTATTTCAACAACATCACCTCCTTGCCAAACACCCCTTAAGACAGAAGGAAGATTTGGGTCTATCGGTTCAGGTTTGTTGAAAGATTCCCTAGGGTAATTTTTTAGAGCCAAAGACATTACTTTGTTCCAGATCGGACCTGCCATTGCAGCCCCACCTTTTTTCATTGGAGTATTATCATTATTTCCAACCCAAACACCAACCGCAACCGATGGGGTATATCCAATAGTCCAAGCGTCACGATTACTGTTTGTTGTACCTGTCTTAACAGCAACCTCTCTCCCCGGAATAACTAGTGTTGAATTTGATCCAAAAGTAGGAGTACGAGATACGTTATCAGATAAAATACTTGAAAGAATTCGTGTTGTGTTTGGTTTTAAAACCTGATTTTTTTTATCCTGATATTCCTCTAAAACCTCATTGTTTTCTTTAGAAATCGACAAGATGGCTTGATAAGGATGTCTCTCTCCCTCATTTGCAAAAACACTATAAGCAGATGTCATATCAAGAAGGGTGGTTTCTCCTCCACCTATAACCAAAGAAAGGCCATAACGATCAGGGTCGTTTAATGTTGTAATACCAAGGTCGTGGGCCATTTTTATAGAATCAGTTACCCCTACTAAATATAATAATTTTACTGCAATTAAGTTTATGGATTGAGCCAAGGCATTTCGGAGAGTCATTGGACCACGAAAAGCATTATCATAATTATCGGGTGTATAACAAGACGTGTTCCAGCTACCACCTTCTCCAGAACCATAAGGATTACACGTTGCATTAAATTCTGTTTTGGCATCAAAGAGGGTTGTTTTTTCTGTAAAACCTTTTTCAAAAGCCAAGGCATATACTATTGGTTTAAAAGAAGATCCTGGCTGGCGTTCTGCTGTGGCAACATTAAAATTTCCGTCTATCTCTTTATCAAAATAATCTCTAGAGCCAACCATGGCTAATATTTGTCCAGTTTTTGCTTCAATCACAACAATGCTGGTATTATTTCCATTCCAGCTTTTCTCGTTTATTTTTGCTTGTGCTAAAGCAATTTCCTCAGCTTTGGCCTGCAATTCATAATCTAATGTGGTTATTACTTTTAATCCACCATTTAATACCATATCTGGTCCATATTTTTTTTCTAAATAATCTCTCACAAAAAAAACAAAATGAGGAGCCTTTATACCAGTAATTGGTTCTGGTTTAAAGACAACTTCTTCAGCTAAAGCCTCGTTATATTCTTGTTCCGAAATAAAACCCAAAGAAAACATTCTTTTTAAAACTAAATTCTTTCTATCTTCCAATTTATCCCTATTTTTTCCATAAGGAGAAAAATACGTTGGTCCGTTTGGAATAGCAGCTAAATAAGCAGCCTCTGCCATGGTGACATCTCTTGGTTCTTTTGAAAAAAAGAAAAGCGAGCCTTCTTTAATTCCATAAATATTTCCTCCATAAGGTGCGTCATTCAAATAAAGAGACAAAATGTCTTCTTTGGACATTGATTTTTCTATTTTAACTGAAATTATCCACTCTTTGATTTTTCGGGTGATTGATTTTTCTTGGGTCAATAAGGCATTTTTAACTACTTGCTGAGTAATAGTTGATCCACCTTGAATTTTTTTACCAGATAAATTTGCCCAAACTGCTCTAATTATAGATTTAATTCTTATTCCTCGATGATTCCAAAACTCAGAATCCTCAATGGCTACAGTGGCGTTTTTTATGTTTATACTTATATCTTCATAATTAACAGGAGTTCTTTTTACGTCTTTATAAACATCATATAAAAGTATTTCGCCAGTTCTATCAAATATTTTTGTCGAGCTAACCACCCTTCGGTCATCAAAAGAACGAAAGTCCGGTAAGTTTAATCGACTAACCCAAATTGCTACTAGCCCAATAATCAAAAAAACTATTCCTAGTGAAAATAATATGAAATTCTTGATAAATTTGTGTTTTTTTGTGTGTTTTTTCTGCATATCTGAATATAATAACACAATATTTGATTTATGGATAAAAATTATTTTTATGGTAGGATATAGACATGAAAGTAATAACAGACGAAAAAAGAATAGATGAAATCTTAAACCGAGGTACAGTTGTTGAGGTTCTTCCTACAATTAAAGAGTTTAAAGAAGCTTTAATGAGTGGTAAAAAAATGAGGTTCTATATAGGTTTTGATGCTACAGCCCCAACCCTACATTTAAGTCATGCCAAAAATTTTATTTTTTTAGAAAAAATTAGAAAACTTGGTCACGAGGTCATTATTCTTTTTGGTGATTTTACGGCGCGTATCGGTGACCCTAGTAATCAACAAGCTACCCGCAAACAATTAACAAGAAAAGAAGTTGTTGAAAATGTTAAAAAATGGAAATCGCTAATCAAACCATTGATGGATTTTAAAACAAAAGATAATCCGCCTAAGATTATGTATAACCACAAATGGCTATCTCGTTTAAATTTTGAACAAATTATTGATCTAGCAAGTAATTTCACTGTTCAACAAATTCTTGAAAGAGATATGTTTAAAAAGAGAATTGAAGAGGGCAAGGTTGTTCATTTGCATGAATTTTTATACCCACTAATGCAAGGATATGATTCTGTTGCTATGGATGTAGACGTTGAAGTCTGTGGAACCGACCAAATTTTCAATGCTCTTGCTGGAAGAACTCTATTAAAAAAAATTAAAGAAAAAAATAAATTTGTTGTCGCTCTAACTCTCATGGAAAATCCTAAAACAGGGGAACTAATGTCCAAAAGCAGAGGTACAGGGGTCTTTTTAGGGACTAGTCCTTTAGATATGTATGGTCAAATAATGTCACAACCAGATGAAATGATAGAAATATTAATGATTCACAATACATATCTTTCTAAAGAAGAAATTGATAAAATAATAAAAGAAAAAACAGCACTTGAGGCAAAAAAAATTTTAGCCACTGAAATTATAAAAATATTTTATGATTCAAAAAAAGCACAATTAGCTCAGGAAAAATGGCAAAAAACATTTTCACAAAAAGAAATTCCAGAAGAAACAGAAGAATTTGTGTGCCCAAACGAAAGTTTACTAATTGATGTTTTTGAAAAAAATAAAATAATTATGTCTCGCGGAGAATATCGCAGGTTGTTAAAAGGAGGCGCAATTACTAATTTAAGCAAAAATCTAAAAATAGAATCATTAGATCAGATAGCTGAGGAGGGGGTTTATCGGGTTGGTAAAAAAAGATTCTTTACATTAAAAATTATATAAAAAATAAATCCGGGTTTAACCCGGATTTATTTAATATGCATAACCTGATTCACTTAGTAGGCTATCATCAGTATCGTCAGCCTCACTGTCGTCATCTTCTGTAAATTCGTCGAGTCCTTCTTCTTCTAATAAATCTTCATCACTTAAAAAATCATCGTCGACACTATCTATTGTTTCAGGATCAAAGTCTTCTTTTTCTTCTTCCTCATTATCCATAATATTCACAAAATTAAGTTGATAATGCATTATTTTTATCAAAATCAAATACAAAAAGCAACAATTTTTTACTGTGGAAAAGTGGTCTTTTTTTGAGTAAATTTCTGACTTGCCAAATGGGTTAAACCAACTGCAATTGCATCTAGTTCATCATCAGAATTAGAGTCTGATTTAACTCTAATTAATTTTTTGACCATACTAATAACCATTTCTTTAGATGACCGACCATAACCAGTGACAGCAATTTTAATTTGTAATGGAGTATATTCATAAATACTCAAACCTAATTCTTTGGCACAATATATAATAACCCCCCTTGCTTCGGCTACCCCCATAAATGTTTTAAAATTCGTATTAAGAAAAAGTTTTTCGATTGATAAGGATTCTGGCTTATACTCTTTTATTGTTTCTTTAATTTTTTGTCCAATTAAAACCAGTCTTTGGTCAAAAGATAATTTATTTGATGTTTTAAAACAACAAGAAAAAACCAATGAATGTTTATGATTATCACCTTGATCAATAATAGCGATACCAACTCTTTCAAAACCAGGATCGATAGAGAGAATTCTCATTTTATTAATTAGTTATTATTAGCAATGTGCTCATAGCCTCTTTGGGTAACCTTTCTGCCTTTACTTGTTCGGTCTAACAACCCTAGTTGTATTAAATAAGGCTCAATTACTTCTTCAATTGTTGCTTCTTCTTCACTCGTTGCAGCAGCTATCGTTTTTAATCCAACAGGACCACCTTTAAATTTATTAATAATAATTTCTAAAATTTTTCGATCAGAAGAAGTTAGACCTTCCTCATCAATTTCAAGAAGCTCTAGTGCTCTTTGGACAACACCTCTGTCCAGAGGTACTTTGTTTACCTGAGCATAGTCACGGCATCTTTTTAAGAAATAATTTGCTGTTCGGGGCGTAAACCTTGATCTTTTAGAAATTTCATCCAAGGCTTGATCCTCTAGAGAAACACCCAAGATTTTGGCTGACCGAGTCAATATTTTTTTTATTTCATCATTAGTATAAAATTCAAGACGAAAAACTCCTCCAGAAAAACGAGAACGAAGGGGAGAAGACAATAAAGCAATACGGGTAGTGGCGGCAATTAAGGTGAATGGGGGTAACTCAAGCTGAATTGTTCTAGCCGAAGGGCCTTTTCCAATAATTATATCAAGCACTCCTGATTCCATGGCTGGATATAGTATTTCTTCAACCATTTTATTTAAACGATGAATTTCATCAATAAAAACTATATCTCCGGGGGTAAGGTTAGTAAGAATTGAGGCCAAATCCCCAACTTTTTCAATAGCTGGACCGGAGGTTATTTTAATTTGTCTATTTGTTTCTTTAGAAATTAAATGAGCCAATGTTGTTTTTCCAAGCCCTGGTGGTCCATAAAAAAGAATATGTTCAGCGGGGTGAGAGCGTTCTTCGGCCGCTGTCAGTAGTATTTTTAAATTAGCCTTAATTTTTTCTTGACCAATATATTCCTCCCATAAATTGGGCCGTAGAGCTTGGTCCAAAAAAACATCTTCTTTGACTGTGTTTTTACTTGACATATTAAATTAAGTATGATATACTAGCAACAAATATTATTATATTTGATTATAACATTTAAATAAGAAGACATAAATCTCTAAGCAATCGGCCCCTGGCTATATGTATGTGAGTAGGACATTCTGGTTATTTATTAATTTACTGGGGTTATCCTGCGATCTTATATTACTTTAAAGACAGATGTTTTTAAAGGATTGTTTAGAGATTTATGTTTTTTTTATTCTTCATATAAGTCAATTGCTGACTCTACCTCCTCAAACGAAGTAATTCCTTTCAAAATTTTAAGGACGCCATCTTCGGCCATATTTAATGTTCCCTGAAGTAATGAAGCTTCTTTAATTTGTCTTTCACTTGGGTTTTCAGGAATAATTTTTTCAATTTCCTCAGTATTTTTTATGGCTTCAAATATTCCAATTCTACCCTTATAACCAAGACCATTACATTTCGGACAACCAGGGGCCTCATATATTCTAATCGGGGAATTATCCTCTAATCCAAAGCGATCAAAACCTTTATTGTTTTTTCTGGCTCGATCTATGATTCTGTTTATTGTGGCCAATTCTTTTTCTGATATCTTTTTCTCTTTTTTACATTCAACACATAATTTACGCACAAGTCTTTGAGCAATCGACAAAGAAAGAGCCGAAACTAGTATTTTGGGATTAACCTTAAGGTCTATCAAGCGTGGAATAACACCTGCGGCATCATTTGTATGTAGAGTTGAAAAAACCAAATGACCAGTTAATGAAGCTTGAACAGCGGTTTGGGCAGTTTCATTATCACGAATTTCTCCAATCATTATAACATCAGGGTCTTGTCTCATAGCAGAACGCAAACCTTCCAAGAAAGTATATCCTTTTTCTTCGTCAACTTGAGTTTGTGAAATACCATTAAGATGATATTCGATTGGATCTTCAACGGTAATAATTTTAATTTCAGTAGAATATATTCTTTGTAAGAAAGAATAAAGGGTGGTAGTTTTTCCTGACCCTGTTGGTCCTGTTAATAAAATTAAACCATTGGGTTTTTTAATTTCCTCCATAAAAACACTAAACAAAGATTGTTCTATACCCAAGTCCTCCAATTTAACCTTCGTCGATTTTGGATTTAAAATTCTAATAACAATAGATTCTCCATAAGCCCCTGGCATGACTGAAACACGCATATTAAAATCATTATCATCTATTAAAACACTAAAACGACCATCTTGAGCTATCGCACTAGTTGTTATTTTTAAACCAGAAATTAATTTAATACGAGAATTAATAAACTTATGAGCCTCGTTTGGTATCGTCATTATTTCTTGAAGAATACCATCTAGGCGATATCTTAATCTGACGGCTCTTTCTTCTGGTTCAAAGTGTATATCTGAAGCATTAATAGAAATTGCTCCAGCAATAATTGTTTCCAATATGTGAGAGGTGGTATGGGTTGAATTTTTTTCCATTAAAGAAACTGTATTTTTTATATCATCAATGTTATTTAATTCTTGAATTGTTTTTTTCAATACTTCTCCAGAAATAGAAATGCTTCCCATTGCTGATTGCGAAGCATAAGAAATTTCTTTATATCTTTCCCAGGCTTTTTCTAAACTAGCCAAAGAAGACATGTAAAAACGAGGAGTATAACCGCGTTCATTAAAAAACGTTTTTAATTCATCTAACTTTTCTTTTCTCGGAGAACGAACAGCTACATGAATATTTTTTCCTAATATTTTAAAAGGAGCAATTTCTTGGGAGATAGCATCTTTTTCCGCAATAACCCGCAGAGCATTGCTGTCAATCGGTAAGGTTTGTAAATTAATCGGCAAAACTCCATAGCGTGTTTCAGCTAAAAGTTGAACTAAATCTTCTTCTTCTTTTTCTCTAATTTCTTTTAATTTTTTTTCTTCTTTTTCGTCGTCAAAATGAATACTCATACAAAGATATTATAACTTACTTAGGAAAAAACTGCCCTTGACACAAATAATATAGTATGATAACATACAAGCGAGTTTAAAAACCTTAAATTTTTAAAAGAATACTCGTTCTTACTTTTTATTAATTTGTTTTTGTCGAATTATTATTAATTATTAACATAATTTTTAAATATGAAAAAAATATTTGTTGCTTTGTTAAGCCTAGGTGTCCTTTTGGCAACAAACGGAGCACAAGCTTCTGTTTCTTGGAATACAGCATCTAATGATTGTCGTGGTCTTGCTGTAGTTAACCAGACAACCAATGTTGGATATTCAGATCCATGTTGGCCACTTTCATCTGTTTCAGCTGAGCCTGGCCAAAGTATTAATGTTCGTTTGTATTATCATAATACAGGCAATGAAACAGCTACAAACGTTAGACTTGTTCTAAATGCTTCAAGCATAAACAATGTTTCCTCAGGTTATAGTTTTACAGGTCAAATTGTATCTGACCAAGGTGGAGTATCATTAGGAAGTGTAAGTGTTAATCTATCAAGTGCTCAAAAACTATCTTTTGGTTCAGCCCGTTGGTATCCCAACCAAACAAAAACTTCAACAACTTTTCTTAATGGACAAGATGGGTCTGAAGTAATTGGTGGAGGATTAAACATTGGAACTATAGAACCAGGATGGGCAACCCAAGGATCTGTAGTTGTTGCTTTTTATGTCAACAACCCAAGTCCAACTGGTCAAATAACAGCTTCAAGTTCCTCATGTCAGGTTCAGGCCGGACAAAACTCTTGCCCAATTCCTTTCACCTGGAAAACAGAAAATCCTGTTTCTGGAGTAACATCAAATGTTACCAATAATAATGGTCAAGTTATTGCTACTGGAAATTCTGGAAGTCAATCATTTAACATTACTGTTGGTTCTTCAACATATAGTCTTAATCATAACAATAGTGTTTTGGATTCTGAAACTGTATCAGCTTCATGTGCAACAGGCTCAAGCTTAAACAGTACTTCTGGTTATTGTGAACAAGTTAAACCTACTGGAAATATTAGTGCAGCAAATCCTTCTTGCCAAATTGAAGCAGGAAAAGGATCTTGTACTATTCCATTTTCTTGGAACACAAATAATCCAATAGGAACATCAGCGGTAACAAAAGATGGAGGTTCAACTGTTGCCACAAGCAACTCAGGATCAAATGTTCCATTTTCAGTTTCTTATGGCTCTTCAACGTTTCGTTTATACAACAACAGTTTAGAGCTTGATAATGAAACGGTTTCCGCTTCTTGTGCTTCTGGTACAAATTGGGATTCTACAACTTCAACTTGTAAAGCAGTTGTCTATGACTGTAAAATTATTAGTTTTACAGCAAATCCAACTATGACCTCACCAGGGGAGGCGGTATCTTTATCTTGGTCAACTGAAAATTGTAATTCAGTAAATATTTCTGGTGTGGCTAGTAATTTATCTCCAAATGGGACAAGAACTGTTTGGCCATCAAATACAACCACATATGTTTTGACTGGTTACGGAGATACATCTGTTACTCCAAGTAAATCAGTTCAAATTACCGTCGGAGGACCAGTTGGTGCTCCAACATTTCCTGCCGGTGCACCTACTTTTGGTGCTTAAT
>CAYSSZ010000004.1:14824-16707 GCA_964434095.1 uncultured Candidatus Saccharibacteria bacterium
TTGAATCAAATGTTATTAAAAGAAATTGTAGAAGTTGTTGACGGAGAAGTCTTGATGACTGATTCAACTTTTCAAATAGAAAAGCTAATTAAAAAGATGACTCCTGGAAAAATAATTGAAAAAACACAACTTGGTTTGCCTTTAATTATTTCATTTTCAGAAAACGATCAATCGTATTTGATGAAATTTGTCTTTTTGAAAGAAGAAAACGCTTTTGTTTTATCGGGAGAAGGAACTTTTGAGTTTAGGGGAGTGAGCTATAAGGTCAAACCCCAAACAAACGAAAGATGTTATTTGCTTTTCTCATTAAAAAAAGAAAAAGTGGTTACTAATATTAAGGAAGAAGCCGAAGGGATAAATCGAAGTAAGGAATTGTATTAAAAAAGTGAGCTTAGCTCACTTTTTTTTGTTTGTAAAATAAGGAAATAGAATAAATAATAGAGCTTGACTTTTTTAACTTAATATGATATTATCCCAAAGAAGCTTTATTTTAGGTTACTCTATTTATTTTTGAATTCTCAACTAATTGAGGAATAGGTTGAGTAACTTAAAATTTGAAAAAATGAAAAAAAGTATGTTTTTTTTAATCCTGGCCCTAGGCTGGTTGGGATTAAGCGCACAGAAAAGTCTTGTCTATGGCCCACTCGACAGGACCGGTTTTGAAAAAGTTTCTAGGGGGGCATTCTGGAGTACAAGACCCTGGGCCAAAGAGATCTACGAAGGGAAGAAATTAATTCCTGGTTACAAGGTAGAAATTCTTGACCAAGATCACTTTGTAATGTTTGCCCAAGGGGAAAATAATCCTTTGGATAAAAATTACATCGTCTTTCCAGAAGGGGAGATAATTATTGAGAAGGACGGAATTAAATATGCCGCAATCTGTGGTAATAAGATTAGTTCTGTCAGACCTGTGTCTGACTATGCAAACATGGTAGCCGACACTATTGAAAAAACAATCATTCTCAGAGACACTGTGTTTCTTGAGAAGGAAGTTTTAAAAGTTGTCCAGCCATCAAAAGCTGAGGCAATATCGGACGAAGAGAAAATTTCCATTCCAACCACTGATCAACCAAGACAGAAATGGCTTAAGAGAAACTGGTGGGTTTGGCCAGTCGCAGCAGTTTTGGTTGGAACAGCCAGCGGATTTGTGCTCAACAAAAAGGGGTATTACTGGTTTGGATACTTTCCGAAGCCAGTACCTCTCGATGAAGGAGGTCCGGTAGGAGCCCCTACACACCCTGCCGACTCTGGGGGTCCTGGTGGTGTTGATACTTTTGGTTCTGGTGGTCGAAGATGACGACCAGAATAAAGAATTTTGTGGAGCAGACATCTGCCTGCTCCACTACTTTTTTAAGCCCTCAAAAATTTTGAGAGTTTAAAATTGTAAAATTTTATTTACACAGGAATGAATCCCGTTAGAAGCCGCGGTCACGGCTTGACCAGATTCATTCCAATTAATAATTTATTAATATAAGCAAGTTGTTGTTAATATAGTCAAAAAATAACCGCGACCTGCTTCTAAACGGGATGAAAAGAATTTTAATTACAATATTTGGTTTAAGTTTGTTTCTAGGGTTTGGCAATCAAGCCTTTGCTTCTGTTTCTTGGAATACAGCTTCAAATGACTGTCCAACAGTAGCTGTTGCCAATCACACCACTCAAGTTGGTAAGGTTGACCCATGTTGGCCATTGGCCACTGTTTCAGCTAGTCCTGATGACAGTGTTAATGTTCGTGTTTATTATCACAATACTGGTAATGAAACAGCTACGAACGTTAGAGTTGTTTTAAATGCTCAAACAGGATCTTCAACTTCCCACTCTTTTTCTGGTCAAATAATTTCTGATCAAGGAAGTATTTCTTTTGGTCCAGTCAGAGCAACAAC
>CAYSSZ010000004.1:16807-27221 GCA_964434095.1 uncultured Candidatus Saccharibacteria bacterium
GGTCAAAGTAGTTGCCAGATTAATTTTTCTTGGAATACTACTAATCCTGTTGGAACGTCAGCTGTAACAAAAGATGGCGGAACAACTGTGGCTACTGGTAATTCAGGGTCAAAAGCATTTACTATTCCTTACAATAAAGCTACTTTTCGTTTGTATAATAATGCCCTCCAGCTTGATAGTGAAACTGTTAGCTCATATTGTACAACAGGAACAACTTGGAATGGTTCAGTTTGTGCCGAAAACGTAAATCCAAATTATAATTGTTCAATTACAAATTTTACTGTTGGTGGCGGACTATCTGCAACCATCACCACTCCTAATTCTGTTGAATTAGCTTGGACAAGCACTGGATGTAACTATGTGAATATTTCAAATGTCGGAAACAATCTACCAGTAAACAGCACTCAAACAATTTATCCAAGTAAATCAACTACTTATACTATTGTTGGATATGGAAACAATGGAGCTTCTCAAAGCCGTTCTGTTTCTGTTACAGTCAATTCAAACCCAGATCCAGTTTATAGTTGTTCAATCACAAAATTTAAAGCTAATGGAAGCACTTCAGATATAGAGATAGACGAGGACGATGATGTTGATATAGAGTGGACGACAGAAAACTGTACATATGTCAGTATTTCGGGAATTGGTTCAAATCTTTCAAACTCAGGAAGTAGGACTGTTTATCCTAGTCGTGACACCAGGTATACAATCACAGCTTACGGTTCTGTTGGTAGCACTCAAACAAGATCTATTGATGTTGAAGTAGTAGAAGAAGACGATGATGAAGATTATTGTTCAATAGATGAGTTTTCTGTCAGTGATTCAAATATCGTTGTCGGAGAAACCACAAGACTAGAATGGGAAACTGATAACTGTAGCTCAGTAAAAATTACAGACATGGGGAAGGTTGCAGATTCAGGTAGTAGAACAATTAGTCCAAATAGGACAACAACCTATGTTTTATCTGCCTACAGTTCAGGAACTGGAACAAGAACTCGTTCAGTTACTGTTTATGTTGATCCATATGTTAACCCAATTAATCCCCCAGTTTATAATAACTGTGCAGTGACAACTGTAGCAACTAATGTTTCTCAAAATAGTGCCACCTTAAATGGCTTGATAACTGGAGCTAATGGTGGAAATACATATTTCGAATATGGTCCTACTGTTAATTTAGGTAGTAGAACAAATACTCGTTATGTCGGAGCCAATAGTAATTTCAGCGAAACAATTTCTGGTTTATCTTCAAACACTATTTATTATTTCAGAATGTTTTCTGATTGTCAGGGCTCTTTAAATCAAGGGGCTATAGCTATTTTCAAAACATTATCAAAACCCGTAACAACTACAACCACTAATACTGTTACTAGATATATTGAAAAAACAACTACCGTTGGTACCGAATCCCCAGTTATGTTAAAGATTGAGAATAAATTTCAAGAAATTTCAGTTGGAGATATAATTGACTACACGATTACTTATAAAAATATTGGTAAGGCAACCTTAAAAGATACAATCTTACAAGTTGTTGTGCCAAAAGGAATTGTCGTAACAAATGTTTCAGAAGGTTCATATTTATTTGAAACAAATACTGTTACCGCTGAACTAGGAGACTTATTAAAGGGCCAAGAAGGAGAGGTATATGTACGTGCTAGAGTTGATACTATTCCCGAAAATATGGCTCAGGTGGTAACTACAGCAATTCTTGTTTACACCAATACAAATGGTGCGCAAGAAAACGCTATTGCTTATGTCTTAAATAACCCTCGTGAATTTGTTGCCTACAGTGCCACAGGTTACTGCGATACTCTTAATAATAAAGATTTAACAGCTGTAACTTTTTGGGCTGGATTTGGCCGAATGAATTTGATTGAATGGCTAATTGTGATTATTTTAATTTTATTAGCTGTTCTAGTGGCTCGCTCAATCTTTACTCGAGTAGCTCCAAAATATGTTTACAAAGATACTCCTCACGCTTAATTAGATAAGCGATAAAACACCCCAGTTGATACTGGGGTGTTTTATGTTAAGATAATTTCATGGAGAAAATCTTTACTCTAAAAGAAATAAAAAAAATAGCCAGTAGCTTGCTTAATGAAATTAGTCACCTAGAGGTAAATGAAGCGAGCCTTATTTGTCTGTCAGGGGATTTGGGAAGTGGTAAGACGACATTAACCCAAGAAATAGCTCGACAACTTGGAGTTAAAGAAAAAGTAATTTCTCCAACTTTTGTTATAATGAAAAAATATTCTTTAAAAAATAAAAAATTTAAGCACTTGTATCATATTGATGCATATCGTTTAAACAATTGTGAAGAATTATTAAAAATCGACTGGATAAACATAAAACAAAATAAAGATAATTTAATTATCATTGAATGGCCAGAAAGAGTTAGAGAATGTATCACTGGCGAAAATGTTTGGGTCAATTTAGCTCATAAAAGCCAAGATAAACGGTCAATAAAAATAAATAAATAAAATTACAGATTGGGTCACTTAAAGCAAGGAGGACTTGGTGGTATGGTATAATCAAACAGTGAATAAAAAACAAAAAACAAACACTTCTTCACCCAAGGCCAAAGAAAGGCAAAGAAAGCTAGTTTTGCTTGATTCTCACGCTATCATTCATCGGGCTTATCATGCTCTACCGGATTTTTTAAACTCAAAAGGAGAGCCGACAGGTGCTTTATATGGTTTAGCTACCATGCTTTTTAAAATAATTACTGAATTAAAACCAGATTATATTATTGCTTGTTATGATTTACCTAAAAAGACTTTTCGTCACGAAGCTTATGATCAATATAAAGCTGGTCGAGCTAAAGCTGATCCAGCCTTAGTAAATCAACTTATTAAATCAAAAGATTTTTTTAAAGCTTGCTCAATTCCGATTTATGAATGTGAAGGTTTTGAAGCTGATGATATTTTGGGCACGATTGTTGAAAAAACAATATCCATACCCGGTATGGATATTATAATTGCTTCAGGAGATATGGATACTATGCAATTAATTGAAGAAAACAGAGTTTATGTTTACACCTTGAAAAAGGGTATTAACGACACTATTTTATACGATCAAAAAAAAGTAATGGAGCGTTTCGGTTTTGAACCAGAATATTTGCCAGACTATAAAGGCTTAAGGGGAGACCCGTCCGACAATATTATTGGTGTTAAGGGTATAGGAGAAAAAACTGCTACAACTTTAATTAGTCACTACAATTCAATAGAAAAAATTTATGAAGCCCTAAAGAGCAATGAACAAGAAATTAAGAAATTGGGTATAACAGATCGCATTATTAATATCTTAAAAGAAAACGAAGACGAAGCAGTTTTTTCAAAAACTTTAGCTACAATTAGAAGAGATGCACCAATAAATTTTACTTTTCCAGAGAAGGTATGGCAACAAACAGTAGACAAAAAAAGCATTGAACTTTTCTTTCAAGAAATGGAGTTTAAAAGTTTGTTTAACCGCCTAGGTCAAGTGTTAAATGAAAAGAAAGAAGACGTTGTGCAAGTTACTAATATTGAAACAGAAAAGTACAATGAGTTTGATTTTAGAAAAGCCCAGATTGCTTACTGGCTTCTTGATTCTGAAAAGACAGAACCAGAATTACAAGATATTCTTAATTACAAAAATTCAAAAAATTTACCAGAGGCCCTTATAAAATTAGAGCAAGATATTTCAAAAGAAAAACTTGATTATGTGTACCGTCAAATTGAAATTCCTATTATAGATTTAGTAGAGAAAATGGAAAAAGAGGGGATAAGAGTCGATAAAAATTATTTAAAAAATTTGTCGATTGATTATCATAAAGAATTAAATAAAATTGAAAAAAGTATTTGGCAAAAAGCTGGTCAGGAATTTAATATCAATTCTCCTAAACAATTAGGTGATATTATTTTTAATAAACTTAATTTACCTATAAAGGGTTTGAAAAAAAGTGCCGGAGGGGCTCAATCGACCAGAGAAAGTGAATTAGAAAAATTAAAAGGACTGAATCCAATTATAGATGAAATCTTAAAGTATCGTGAGCTTCAAAAATTACTTTCAACTTATATCGACACAATTCCGCTTATGATTGACGACAAAGAAAGATTGCACTCTCATTTTATTCAAACTGGAACAACTACCGGAAGATTTGCCTCAACTAATCCTAATCTACAAAATATTCCAACTAAAACAGAATTAGGGAAAAATATTCGTCATGCTTTTGTTGCACAAGAGGGCTATTTTTTAGCCTCGTTTGATTATTCACAAATTGAACTAAGAATAGCTGCTCTTTTGTCGCAAGATAAATATTTTATAGAAGCTTTTAATCAGGGGAGAGATATTCATCAGGCTGTAGCAGTAAAAGTTTTTAATGTCTCAGAAAATGAAGTGACCCAAGAAATGAGAAGAAGAGCTAAGGTTATTAATTTTGGAATTTTATATGGCATGGGGGTTAATGCCCTAAAGCAAAACTTAGGAACCGACCGAAAAGAAGCTCAAATTTTTTATGATAATTATTTTGATCAATTTCCGACAATCGCAACATATCTTGAGTCAATTAAAGAGTTTGCAAAAAAAAATGGTTACACAATGACCTTATTTGGGCGTAAGCGTTACTTTCGTGGGATTAGTTCACCTATTCCTCATATTCGGGCCATGCAGGAGCGTATGGCCACCAATGCGCCCATTCAAGGGACTGCCACAGCTGATATTATTAAGATAGGTATGAAAAATGCAGAAGAAGCTTTATTAAAAGCAAAATTACTAGACAAAGCCAAATTAGTTTTACAGATTCACGACGAATTAATTTTTGAAGTTAAAAAAGAAGCTATTGAAGAAGCGATTACTGTCATAAAAAAATCACTTGAAAATGCAATTCCAAATGAATTCATGTCTAACCTTGAGCCAGTTCCACTTAATGTTCATTCCTCATATGGTTTAAATTGGGGTGAATTAAAATAGCTTGCCCCGTACTAAATTTTTGATTAGGTTAGATTATTAAAAATGAAAAAGAAATGGTTTTTAACAGAGACAAGTAACCAATTTTTATTAAAATATAAGATTTTAGTACTGGGGTAGCCAAAAGCTTTTTTCGGTGGTAGGATTAAATTGTCATGGAAGAAGAAAATAAAATAGAAAATATTGAAACCATAGATCCAGGCATGATTCATTTCTCATTGTCTTTATCATATTTAATGTTTCTTTTTGCGGTAGTGGCTGGAATTATTGTAGATTTAATTATTCCCATAAAAATTAATTCCAACCAGTCTTTTATATACATTGGCTTTGTCTTGATTGTCTTAAGTTCTATTTTAGTTTATTGGGCACAATTTACTTCTCGTCGTCCCAAAAACTATCAAGTTAGAGAAAGAACGATTGCAGATTTTATGCGAGGCCCATACAAATACACCAGAACGCCAACGCATTTTGGTATTTTTATTATGACTCTCGGCCTAGGTTTAATTCTTGTTTCGCCATTTTCTGTTCTGTTTACCTTTTTAGCCCACGTTATATCAAAGGTAGTTTTTATAAAAAAAGAAGAAGATTTGCTTGAAAAAAGGTATGGGCAAGTTTTTCTCGAGTATAAAAGGAGTGTTAAGAATTGGTTATGATTCAAATTCTAATTGGGAACAATTTTAATGAAAAAAACTCTTATATAAAAAAAATAACAGAAAATTATGAAGTTTTTCCTCTGAGAAATAATTCATTAGAGAAGGAAGTTTTTTTTGATTATGCTAATACTAATAGTCTTTTTGGTTCTAAATTCGCCTATATTATTGAAGGTATTTTAGAAAACAAGGAAATAGTATTTTCTAATGAGGAGATTGAAGTATTGGAAAAATCAGAAAACCTTTTTGTTTTTAAAGAAGATAAGTTGCTTGCGGAAGACAAAAAGAAATTGGAAAAATATGCCATTATCAAAACTTTTTTAGAGAAAAAAATTATTACTCAGAAAAATAATTTTATTATTGCGGATGCTTATGCCAGACGAGACAAAATAAAAACTTGGATATATTTTAGGCAAGCAATAGAAGGTGGAATTGAGCCAGAAATGATCTCAGGAATGCTTTTTTGGAAAATAAAAACAATGATTTTAAACAATAATCGTTCTTTTACAAAAGAAGAACTTAGAGAACAAATTACAGACCTAGTTTCTCTATATCATAAGGCGCATCAAGGGGAGTGTGATTTTACTATTGGACTTGAACAGTTTATTCTTGCTTCTACGACTAAGGCCTAATATATGAAAATCCACACTTTTTAATTAAATTAATTTATGTGGATAAAAAAGAAAAAAGGCCTGGGAGTTAATTTTCAATTTCTTAAAAACTAACTTCCAGGCCTTTGCCTTATAAATAAAGAACATAAATATCTTAAATAATAACCAAGATACTTTTTTCGCCAATTATTTCCCATTTATTGAACCCTATATACTGGGTGAGATTTGGATTATTAACGAATGACTTATTTGTTAACATTATACAACATATCCACGTTTGCACAAATCAGACTGTGGATAACTTTTTTAACTAATTAAATATTGATTTTATTAATTATATATGGTATTTTTTAAGGGTTAAATTAAGGATAAAAATCCAAAAAATTAAAATATCCGCCTGTAGCTGTTTTGGTGGGTCTAAAGCTAAAATTTGCTACGGAGTTTTGTTTTTTTTGAAAAATTAAAATATCCGCCCGTAGCTCAGATGGTAGAGCAGCTCCCTTTTAAGGAGATGGTCGTAGGTTCGATTCCTACCGGGCGGACAGCGTAAAGAAAAACCTGCACTTCTGCAGGTTTTTTAGCTGTCCGAGCCGGAGACATATTTTTTCAGCAGAAAAAATAGGCGAGGCCGGGTCGGGAAAATTTTCGAGCGACGGCGAGAAAATTATTCCTGACGACAACGCTTGGCTTGTCCGAGGCACAGTGATGTTTTGTCAGCAGACAAAACCACGAGCCGGGGTCGCGAGCACTTACATATTTTGCGAATACTTGGAGCAAAATATTTAGTGACTCGTGACGACAATGTCCGAGCCGGCCTAGCCCGTGCCGGTCAGCCTAGGGAGACATATTTTTTCAGCAGAAAAAATGGGTGAGGCAGGTCTTCTGACTCTGAGAGTCATCAGACTCGAATGAGGTCGTGAAAATTTGCTTTTGACGAAAAGCAAATTATTCCTGACGACATTGCCCGAACCGGAACAGATTAGGAATCGAACTTTTTGATATTTCTGATATAATTAAATTATGAAAATAGAAACAAAAAGGCTAATTTTAAGAAAACATAGAAAAAGTGACTGGAAAGATCTTGTTGAAGGAGTGGGAAATTATGATGTAGCTAAAATGTTGGGTTCTGTTCCATATCCATATACAAGAAAAAATGCCGAGGATTATATTAAAAAAAGAGCTAAAATATGGAAAGAAAAACCCACAACGGATTATGTTTTTGTCATTGAACTAAAATCAGAAAAGAAAGTCATAGGTTCTATAGGTCTACATAAAATAAATTTTTTTAATGGAGTTGGAACTACTGGATCATGGATCAATAAAAAATATTGGGGGAATGGATATGTCACTGAAGCTAAGATTGCTCTAAACGATTTTGCATTTAATAAATTAAAATTAAGTAGATTAGAATCGAATGTTTTTGTCAGTAATAAGGCTTCAAATGCAGTTCAATTAAAGATTGGATATAAACTTGAGGGGACTAAGAGGCGTTGCATAAAAAGTTTAGTTACGGGTAAAATATATGATGAAAATATGTATGGTTTAATGAAAGAAGAATGGAAAAAAAAGAGGCCTAGTTTAATAAAAAAAATAAAAAATAAATAATTTTATTCTTGCAATCATTTGATATTCATGTTAAGTTAAAAAGATGGTCGTATTTTGTTAGATTTAACTAAATTGATAATATGGACGAAAATACAAACACACAAGATCCTATAGTAGCAGATCCAACTACAGATACACCTACAGAACCTACTCCTGAAACTAGCGAAGAAGTAGAAGTGCAACAATAATTATAAAATTGGATTTTATAAGATTAAAGCCCCAGTCATGGGGTTTTTAATTTGTACAAGAGAATTATCACTGTGATATAATTCCTATATAATAAATATGAATCAAAAATCAGAAAAAACAGATAAGTATGTTTTAGTTCTTAATAACATTCGTTCTGCCTTAAACGTCGGATCAATTTTTCGGACTGCCGATGCGGTAGGTATTGATATAATTTATTTAGTCGGAGTAACACCAAGGCCAACTGATAAATTTGGAAGAATTCAAAAAGATATTGCTAAGAGTGCCCTTGGAGCTGAAAAAATTGTCACTTGGAAATATACAAAAAGTATTTTGCCACTAATTGCTAGATTAAAAAAAGATAATTATAAAATTATTGCTATTGAGCAAGACGAAAATTCTATTGATTACAGAAAAATAAAAATAGGGGAGAAAAACGCTTTTATTTTAGGAGAAGAAGTAAATGGTATTAATAAAAAAATATTAAACAAATGTGACACTATCGTTGAAATACCTATGTATGGCAAAAAAGAATCTCTAAATGTTTCAGTTGCATGTGGGGTTGTTCTGTTTCGAATTTTAAATAGATAATTAAAAAAGAAACTGATGTTTATTGCAGAAATGAGTACTTCTGGCTCCGACAATTTTTCTTTCTATTACACCCTGACAATTTTTCTTACCGCATTTCTCATTCTTTTTTTGATAAACATTTTGATGGTGTTGAAAACTACCTCTTTCCCCGTCAATATTTCGATAATCTGACATTGAATCACCTCCGAATTTTATTCCCTTGGATAAAACTTTTTTCATTGCCAGATAAAGATTTTTTAAATTTTTATTAGGAATATTTTTAGGCTGTGATTCTGGGTGAATATAAGACAACCAAAGCATTTCATCTGAGTAGATATTTCCAATTCCAGCAATAATTTTTTGATCCATTAAAATCATTTTAATTTTACCGTTAGGTTTTTTTAAAATTTGCGACTGGAATTTTTGAAAAGTAAAATCGCTTTCAAGTGGTTCGGGTCCTAGTTCATTATTCATTATTTTTTCTATTTCATCAGTAGATAATAATGTAACTTTCCCAAACTTACGACTATCACTCATTGCTAATTGTTTCCCGTTCGAAAAAGAAATAACAAAATGAATAAATCTATTATATGGATCATGTAAACTTTTTTTCTCTTTCTTGTCTGGAATCCATTTATTCTCTTTTTTATCAAATACGTATTTTCCAAACAACAAATGGCCTGTCATTTTAAGATGAATTAAAATTGTCATGCCATTAGAAAGATGAATTAAAATATTTTTTGCTCTTCGCTCGATATGTAGAATTTTTTTATTTTTAGTTAAGTTTTGAAATTTTTTAAAGAAATTTTTATCTTTTAGGGTATTTCTAAATTGTTTAATTGGATTTATTCGAGAAAGATCTGACCAAACAGAAGTAATAACTAAACCTTTGATAGTTTTATTTAACCCATTTACTGTAGTGGTAACCTCTGGAAGTTCTGGCATGGCTAATTTTTAAGGAACGAAGTGACTATATCTACGATATAATTCCATCGCTCGGATATTATAAAAATGAATTTTTACATACTCCTCGCTCGAAATTATAAAAATCGCCATCCCGTTCCATAGTTTTTTTATATTTTAATAATAATTAAATAAAAAATACTATTCTATTTATACCCCGCAAGACACGTGGCCGAATAGGCCAACCCTAATATCCTAGTGTCTTGCCCATAATTAAAAATAAATTATGGAACTGGGATAAAATCATCTATTACTTAAAATTTTTAAAGCTTCTTTAATACGAGCGTTCGTTCCTTCTATTGAGCTTGGAACTTTTTTCAAGGCATCACGAGCCTGATTTTGGGTATAACCAAGTGATTTAAGCGCTTCAATAATATCATTTTCATCCCGATCTAAACCAAGTTGTCCCTCTTCTGATTTATAAATTTTTAATTTATCTCTTAATTCAACGATTATCTTTTCAGCTGTTTTTCTACCAATGCCTGATACTTTATTTAAATAATTTAAATCACCACTAGCAATAGCTCTTTTTAAGGCATCGGTTGAAGCAAGGCCTAAAATTGATAGTGCAGATTTTGGTCCAACTCCTGATACATCTAATAATAGTTCAAAAAAAGACTTCTCTTCAGCGCTTAAAAAGCCATAAAGATCAATGGCGTTTTCACGAACAGCCGTATATACTTTTAAAGAAATTTCTTTTTCCTCCAAGCAAGCTGAAAGTGTGTAGGGTGTTACAAAAACCTTATAACCAACACCTCCAACGTTTAAAATAATATAACGATCGCTCTTGTCAATAATTTTTCCTTCCAAATATCCAATCATGAAGTAATAATATCAAATATTGATATTTTTGACTATTTCTGGTATTGTTTAAGCGTCTCAGTC
>CAYSSZ010000004.1:27321-31467 GCA_964434095.1 uncultured Candidatus Saccharibacteria bacterium
AATCAATCATGCCAATAACCAAATCAGCAAAAAAAGCTTTACGTGGATCAAAGACCAAAAAAATGGTTAATGATAGACGCAAGAAGCAACTTAAAGAATCTATCAAGAACTTTGAAAAATTACTTAAGGCTAACAAAAAAGAGGAGGCGCAAAAGATGTTGCCAGAATTATATAAGGCTATTGATAAGTCAGCCAAAGGGGGAATTATCAAAAAAAACAATGCTTCAAGAAAGAAATCTAGACTTACAAAGAAAACAAAATAAAAAAACACCCCGCCCTGGGGTGTTTTTTTATTAAAGTTATTGAGTATTTTGATCTGGGTTTTCAGTCTCAATATTTATATTTGCACTATCAGAGAATGGTCTTTTTGTTTCTTGAAAGTTCCCGAAGTTTACCATTGGACATTTTTGTTGAGATCGAAAATTTGAACAAATATTATTATTTGATTTTCCTAAACAATAACCAATACATAGGACAATAATAGTTATAATAATAGGAATCAATATTTTTGAAAAAGGACATTTTTTACAGCAACCCGTGCAACACATTTCATTACTCATATTATCTGTTTTACACTTTTCACAACATCCACACATACATTTTTCGTTTTCCATAAGTATAATTTTTTATTATTTTAAAATCGACTTCCCGAGCATTATAGCATATTAGTTAAAAAATTTAGCAACTTGCGGTTAAATGATTAATATTGTAAATTAATCATGCTGGTCCCGTCGTTCAATGCCCGCCCGACTGAACGATGTTCAATCGTTCGGGCGGGGAGAGGACATAATTTAATATGTACTATGTCTATGTGTTAAAAAGTAAAATAGCAGATTTCTACTACAAAGGTTTTTGTAAAAATTTGTCTAAACGTTTAAAAGAGCATAATTATAAAATGACTAAGTCAATTAAAAAATATGCACCGTTTGATGTTGTTTATTTTGAAAAATGTTCGAATATAGAAGAAGCAACTATAAAGGAAAAATATTGGAAAAGTGCTTCCGGAAGAAGATATTTGAAAAATAAAATGCTCTCATAGTTCAATGGATAGAACGTAACTTTGCGGAAGTTATGATGTAGGTTCGATTCCTACTGAGAGCACTAGATTCATAGTTCAATGCCCGCCCGACTGAACGATGTTCAATCGTTCGGGCGGGGATAGAACGTAACTTTGCGGAAGTTATGATGTAGGTTCGATTCCTACTGAGAGCACTAGATTCATAGTTCAATGCCCGCCCGACTGAACGATGTTCAATCGTTCGGGCGGGGATAGAACGTAACTTTGCGGAAGTTATGATGTAGGTTCGATTCCTGCCGGGATCACATAAAACAGTTTGACCCAGATACGAAGTATTTGGGTCTTACTGTTTTACTGATATTCGCAGGAATCGAAGGTCGAAGGCGCGAAGCCGATTGCGAAGCAATCGTTACCGAGACGGGGTCGCAAGTACTTATGAGCGAAGCGAATTAGTAACTTGTGACCGATTCCTGCCGGGATCACAAAGCGTGAATTCAAAAAGACCAAACTGCTTTGGTCTTTTTCGTCTTGTGATGATCAGAGAAATATTTTCTAAAATCCTAACTTTTCCATAAACTGATTGATTTTTGGTTCCTCAATTTCTAAAACTGGTGAAATTTTAAGCATTGTTTCTTTTACTTCTGACATTAAATCTTCTGGAACCATTAAGGTATAAATAGGCAAAAAATGTTTAGTGGTATAGATTAATAATTTTCCATTTGGTTTTTTGTTAATTAGATTAAATCCTTTGATTTTTTTCCATTCAAAAAAATCTTCACCCAAAGTAATTCCTTTTGTTTCAATAATATGGACCATATCGTTGGGAGCTCGAAGTGAAAAAAAGAAAAGACTGACACCAGCTACTAAAATAAATAAAGCAAATAAATAATTATGAAACCATAGAGCTAATCCAAATCCAACGAGACCAATTAAGCCAATGGTCCAAAACCAATCAGGATTTCTTTCTGTGTGATTATACTCAGGTGCAGTCCACTCTAATTTATCTATTATTATTTCTTCCATCACGTATGAAATAGGATGCGGACTTTTTATTAATTCATCTACTTTCCTATTTTAAAATTAAATTAACAATTATTTTATGAATCTCGTTTAATAGCCTCCGCGATTTCATACGTGATCCATTACCCAAATATTATAATACGATTAATTTATTTAAGCAAAGAGGACTTCTATTTTTTATTGTATTTTTTTATGGCTCCATAAACAGCCTTAAACACTTTCGGATCAAACATATCTGAAATAATTTTTTCTTTTATCGGTTTTTTGACTGTATCGGCTAAGGCCTCTGCGATTTTAATAAATATATTATTATCAAATTTATTAATGTTTAAATCTAATAACGCCCTAAAAAAAGCAGGGAACACTAAAGAGTTATTAATCTGGTTTGGGTAATCAGACCTGCCAGTGGCTACAATTAAGGCTCCAGACTTCAAGGCTTTTTCAGGCATAATCTCAGGCACAGGATTTGCCAAAGCAAAAATTATTGGATTAGAAGCCATTGTGCGAATCATTTTATCATTAAGAATATTTGGTTTTGATAAACCAATAAAAACATTTGCATTTCTAAGAGCTTCTTCTAGCCCGCCTTGTCGATTTTGCTCTTGGCTTCCATTAAGAAGTTCATTCTTTTCTTTTGATAAATCTTTCCTCTCGGAATT
Source organism: uncultured Candidatus Saccharibacteria bacterium (assembly GCA_964434095.1). Taxonomy (GTDB): domain Bacteria; phylum Patescibacteriota; class Minisyncoccia; order Phycocordibacterales; family UBA9973; genus UBA8515. Next base: position 30,019 of record CAYSSZ010000004.1, read on the forward strand.
AATTATCCCCTTACTGTCACAAAAAATAGTATTTCTTATTCCATATAAATGAAGCAACCGTCCTGTAGCGATACCAGCTGCTCCAACACCAGAAACAACCACTATTACATTTTTTTTATTAAGTTGAGAAACCCTCAAGGAATTTATTAAGGCTGAAAGTGTAACTGTTGCAGCACCCCACTGATCATCGTGCATGACGGGAATTGATAGCTCGTTTCTTAGGCGTTCTTCTATTTCAAAACACCTAGGAGCAGAAATGTCTTCAAGGTTAATTCCTCCAAAAACAGGGGCTAAGTATTTAACGGTTTTAATTATTTCTAGAGTATCTTGAGTATCAAGACAGATCGGAAAAGCATTTACATTGCCAAATTTTTTAAAAATAGCAGCCTTGCCTTCCATAACAGGGATAGCTGCTAGTGGCCCTAGGTTTCCAAGACCAAGAATGGCAGAACCATCAGAAACAATAGCCACAGTATCTTTTTTTAAGGTTAATTGTTTGGCCGTCTCTTTATTATTAGCTATTTTTTGACAAACTCCAGCTACTCCCGGGGTATAAGCCAAGGACAAATCTTTTTTGTTTTTTAAAGAAACCTTACTAACGATTTCTAATTTTCCGCCCTTCTTTTTGTGTAACTTGATTGATTCCTCATAAATATTTTTCATTAGATTATCATAACATAAAATCCCCCTTAGGGGGATTTTATGTTATGATTTCTTTTTTGTTTTACTTTTAGGAAGATCTGCCTTGGCTTTTTTCTCAATTTCTGTCCAAAATTTTTTGATTTCTTGCGATAAGTTTTTTAACTCATCATTGTCAACTTCCTTGAGGATAGCATATTTTTTTTGTATTTTATCAACAATTTTATCATAAGTTGGTTTGGTAGCACTTTTCACTTTTTTTAATTCTAGAGCTACTTCCTTCTTCATTTTTACTGACCAATCTTTAACAGCTTTCCTGTTCTTTTTGCCCTGTGGCCCTAAAAGCAGATAAGCTGCTGCTCCGAGGATAGCTGCTCCTGCTCCGACCGCCACAGCCTTTTTTGCTCCGGAGGTTTTTTTAGGACTAGTTTGTTTTACATTTTTGGATTTCTTTTTTTCCATATAAAATATTTTTAAACCAATTAATGATTTAAAAACTATAAATTATTTTAATAATAAACCAATATATGACCTATATTGTTTTTTTACGAACAACCTTAACTTCTTTAACTCTCTTTTTCCCAAAGATTGAAGTAAACAAAGGACTTTCACGGACATGTTCACCTAGCTCACTCAAATCAGCTGAAGCATTTTCTGCGGTCTCTTTTAATATTTTGGATATTTTATAAAAATTAAAAATAATTTTAATCAAAAAGATACCCCCAATTAAAAAAACTGTCGTTATGATGACAACAAAAACAGAAGTTATAAAAAAGAAAATATCAGCTTTTAATAATGTTTCCATCCCGT
>CAYSSZ010000005.1:0-7421 GCA_964434095.1 uncultured Candidatus Saccharibacteria bacterium
AGAAATTATGTTTTAACTGATGCTAATTATCATCAAGCTAAGTTTGTTTCTATTCACTCTACCTTTAAAAATTGTTTTAAGAAAAATGAAATTATTATTACCCAAGGGTTTATTGGTAGATCAATAACCGGCAAAGACACCCTTTTGGGTTATGATGGTAGTGATTTAAGTGCGGCTGTTTTTGCAATTGCTCTCTCTAAAAATTATCAGGTGACTCTATCCTATTATAAGGATGTCAAAGGAGTTTATAATGGCAATCCAAAAGAGAGTCATGATGTAAAAATGTTTGAGGCCTTAACCCCAGGGGAATATATTCTTTTGGTTGAGGAGACCGGCTCTTTTGTTGTCAGGCCCGACTCAATTAAACTTTTAGCAAAAGCTAAAGTAAGAGTCATTATCCGTTCTTATTTAGAACTTGATAACTCTGGAACATTGATTGCATCGTCATTCTAGTCCATAAAAATCCTCGCTATTAGTGGGGATTTTTTTAATTTTTAAAATTACTATATAATAAAAAAATGTTAGAAAAAAAGAATAATAAAAAGGTATTTGAAGGGGAAGAAGCAATCTCCAATTTTTTAAATCCAAGTTCTCTGGGAATGATTCCCTTAGTTGAATTATCTTCCAAACTAAATCTTTATAAAAAAGATAAGGTTCGAATTTTCATTAAACTTATGCAATTCGTGCCGCTTTATAATATAAAATCCCTGCCTTCTTGGAGTATGCTGTCGGGAATAAAAAAGGATGATTTAAAAAAAATTAATCACTTAGTTGAATATTCATCTGGTAATACCGCCATGTCTCTTTCTATTTTATCTAAGCATTTTGGAGTACCTCATATGCATGCCATTATTACTCCAGATGTGCCGGAGCATAAGAAAAAATTTTTAAAATTAGTTGGAACAGAACTATATATTTCTCATGGGCCAGCCTGTCCAGATGTTAATGCGCCAATAGGTGGAGTTTATGAAGCTAAAATAATGGGAAAACGCAAAGGTTGGCTTAATATGAATCAATACATTAACCCAGATATTCCTAAAGCTTCAGCAGAATACATCGGCAAAGAACTTTGGCAACAATTAGATGGGAGAATGACAATATTTGCCTCAACAATTGGTACAGCCGGGACAATTTATGGAACCGCTTCTTATCTCAAAAAATGCAATAATCAAATTTTAGTAGCTGGAGCTACAATAAAAAAGGGGTCAGAAATTCCAGGCCCACGCGGGGAAGAACATGTTCACAAATTAGCTTTTCCTTGGCAGACGGTTGTTGATAAAGTTATGGCTATAGACACTTTTTCTTCCTATAAATATGGTCTAGACCTTATCCGCCAAGGATTATTTGTTGGCCCATCAACTGGTATGTTGTATTCTATGGTTTTAAAACTAATCAAACAATTAAAACAAAATAAAGAATTAAATAAATACCGCAATAAAAATGGGGAAGTGGTAATTGCTTTTATATCTGGAGATACAATGTACCCATACATTGATGAATATTTTGAATTTTTACCAAAAAAATATTTTAAAGAAGAAAAACATTTAAAATAAAATTACATTTAAGCCGCGGCCGCGAATAAAACGGAAAAATAGAAATTTATAAAATAATTCTTTTTACTAATTTTTTTATTTTGATATGATGGGGTAATGGTAGAAAATATTGAAGAATTTAAAAAAGAGTTAGAAGAAAAGGAATTTGAAATGACAAGTCCTAATTTTTGGGATGATAAAAAGCTGGCTCAAGAAATAATAAAGCGAATAGCTTTTCTAAAAAATGAAATACTTGGGGAAAAAAAATATGATAAGCGTAATGCTATTTTATCTATTCTTTCGGGAGCCGGAGGAGATGACGCTGAAGATTTTTCAGTAATGCTTTTGCGAATGTATTTGAAATATTTTGAAAATATTGGCTGGCAGGTGAATCTTTTACATGAAAATAAAAATGACCACGGTGGTTATCGGAATGTGTCGGTAGAAATTGTTGGTAAAAATGCTTATGGAGTTTTAAAAAATGAATCTGGGGTTCATCGGTTGGTTCGCATTTCGCCATTTAATGCTAATGCTAAGCGTCACACCTCTTTCTCATTGGTTGAAATAATTCCTAAATTAGAAAAAACTGATTCAGTGATTACAATACCGCCAGAAGATTTAAAAATTGAATTTTCAAAATCAAGTGGTCCCGGTGGGCAGAATGTCAACAAAAGAGAAACGGCTGTAAGAGTAGTGCATTTGCCAACAAATTTGTCTGTTTATGTGACGAGCGAGCGTTCTCAAGAACAAAATAAAGAAAAAGCTATCGAAATGCTAAAGGGAAAACTTTTTAAAAAACAGGAAGAAGATAGAAAAAAGGAGAAGGAAGGTCTATCGATTTCTAAGACCACTGAAATTGAATGGGGAAGCCAAATTCGTTCTTATGTCCTTCACCCTTATAAGATGATAAAAGATCATCGTACGGGAGTTGAAGCTCATAATGTCGAAGATGTCTTAGAGAATGGAAATTTAGATGATTTTATCAAAACAGAAGAAAAAATATAATAAATAAGATTTATTATATTTTAATATGTTAAAATTTTGTCTATTCAGCTAAATAAGATATAATGAATCTATCAATTTATGATTTATTTTAATAATGTTACGAAAATATACGATCGAGATACTTTTTCTCTAGAAAATGTCACTTTTAAAGTCTCTCAGGGTGAATTTGTTGCTATTGTCGGTCAATCTGGGGCAGGAAAAACAACCTTAACTAAAATAATATTAGCCGAAGAACATCCGACAACTGGTGAAGTTTTTTTTGAATCAACTAATATTCATAAATTATCTCAAAAAGAATTAATAAAGCTTAGAAGAAAGATCGGTATTGTTTTTCAAGATTTTAGATTATTGCCGTATAAAACAGCTTTTGAAAATATTGCTTTTGCCATGGAAGCTATTGGCCGGGACGATGATGAGATAAGGGAAAATATTCCAAGAGTATTGGAAGTTGTTGGTCTAACTAATCGGGCAATTAATTTTCCTCATCAATTATCTGGTGGAGAGAAACAACGTTTAGCCATTGCTCGGGCTATAATTACTGAACCAGAGATTATTATTGCCGATGAACCAACAGGAAATTTAGATCCAATTAATACAAGTGAAATTGTTAATTTGCTAAAGAAAATTAATGATTTAGGAACGACAGTAATTTTAACCACTCATAATAAATCAGTTATTGAGCGAGTCAATAAAAGAGTTATTACCCTTGAAAATGGTCGGATCTCTCGCGATGATAGAGAGGGAAAGTATGTGCTATAATAAATTTATATGTTTTTAATTAATACAAAAAGAATTATAGTTTCTGGTTATCGAAATTTTGTTCGAAGTGGTTTTACTTCTGTATCTAGTATTTTGATTATGACGATTACTCTCTTTGTAATAACTTCACAGATATTTGTTCAAGCAGCATTAAATAATTCGCTCAATAGTATTAAGGATCGAGTAGATATTACTGTTTATTTTGTTCCACGAGTTGATTATTTAAATATAGATAAAATAAAAACAGATATAGAAAAATTACCCGAGGTGAAAGAAGTTTCTTATATTTCTGAAGAGCAATCGCTCTTAGATTTTAAAGAAAAACATGCCAATGATTATTTAACCCTTCAAGCTCTCGAAGAAATTGGAGAAAATCCATTAGGGGCAACTTTAAATATAAAAGCTAGAGATCCGTCTCAATATGAAAGTATCGTAAAATATTTTGCAAGTGATGATGCTATATCAAATGGCGCTTTGACTATAATCGATAAGATTGATTATCATCAAAATAAAGTTGTGATTGATAAATTGACATCAATTATTACAGGAGCTCAAAGAATTGGCTTTTTGATTTCCTTAATTTTGATTTTGATTTCACTTTTTATTACCTTTAATACAATTCGCTTAATTATTTATATGTCTCGAGACGAAATTAGTGTTATGAGATTAGTTGGGGCGGGGGGGAGGCATATTCGTGGCCCATTTGTTGTCTCTGGTATTTTTGTAGGTATTATTTCTTCTATTTTGGCAACAGTTATATTTTTCCCGGTGACTAAGTGGCTTGGCAATAATATGGCTGAATTTTTAGGAATTAATATGTTTAATTATTTTAAAGAAAATTTACTTCAGTTATTCTTTATTATGATTGTTTCGGGTATAGTTATTGGAAGTATTTCAAGTTCATTAGCAGTTGCGAAATATTTAAGAAAAAAATAATTTTTTTCTATAATTAATCTACACTATGTAATTTTTATAGTAGAGATTATTAAATTAAAAAAATAATCAAACAAATTGACTTTTTAATTGAATGAAAAATAAACTTAAAGAAAATAAGGAAGAAAGCTCCCAGAATTGTCGTTATATTTTTGTTGTTGGAGGAGTAATATCTGGTGTCGGGAAAGGGATTGCAGCTTCCTCGATAGGATTAATTTTATCTAGTCTTGGGAAAAAAGTAACTTCGATCAAAATTGATCCCTACATTAACGTTGATGCTGGGACTATGAATCCCACTGAACATGGAGAAGTTTTTGTATTAGATGATGGGGATGAAACTGATCAAGATATGGGTAATTATGAGCGTTTTTTGAATAAAAATTTATCGCGCGATAATTACATGACGACAGGTAGAGTTTATCAAAGCGTTATTGACAGGGAGAGGAATTTAGAATACGACGGTCATTGTGTTGAAGTTGTACCTCATATTCCATTAGAGGTAATTGGTCGGATTGAAAGAGCACAAGAAAAGAATAATGCTGATGTTGTGATTATAGAGATTGGAGGAACGGTGGGCGAGTATCAAAATATGCTCTTTTTGGAAGCTGCTCGAATGATGAAAATAAAATATGGTAGAAATGTTTTTTTTGTAATGGTTTCTTATTTACCTGTTCCATCTAAAATTGGGGAAATGAAGACAAAGCCAACTCAATATGCTGTGCGAACACTAAATTCTTCAGGGATCCAACCAGATATTATCATAGCTAGAAGTAACCGTCCTCTTGATGATAAACGTAAAGAAAAAATATCAATGTTTTGTAATGTGGGTCAAGACAAGGTTATTTCAGCTCCTGATGTTGATAGTGTTTATGATATTCCAATAAATTTTGAAAAAGAGGGCTTAGGGAATATTATATGTAATGCGACAGGAATGACTTGTGATATTTCACCAAATGCAAATTTTAAAAAATGGCATGATTTTGCCAAATCAACTCATCATGAAAATAAACAATTAAAAATTGGTGTCGTTGGTAAATATTTTAATACAGGAGATTTTACTTTGTCTGATTCTTATTTATCAGTTATTGAAGCGGTTAAATATTCTTCTTATCAAAAAAGTTATAAGCCTGTTTTTACCTGGATATCATCAACTGATTTTGAAAAAGATCCAAAATCAATAAATGAACTATCTAAATACGATGGTATTATTGTACCAGGTGGTTTTGGTTCACGAGGAATTGAAGGGATTATTAAGGTTATAGAATATGCGCGAAAAAATAAGATACCTTTCTTTGGGCTTTGTTATGGTATGCAGTTAATTGTTATAGAGTATGCCCGAAATGTTTTAGGTTTAAAAGATGCAACTTCCAGAGAAATTAATTCAAAATCAAAAAATTTAGTGATCGATTTAATGGATGATCAAAAAGAAAAAGTATTGAATAAAAAAATGGGTGGAAGTATGAGACTGGGAGCATATAAGGCTATGTTAAAAAAGGGAACAATTGCCGAGAAGGCTTATAAAACTGATTTAATATCGGAAAGACATCGTCACCGCTATGAAGTTAATAATAATTATGTCAAAGATTTAGAAAAGGCTGGACTTATTTTTTCAGCTAAATCTCCAGAAGGGCATTTATGCGAGATCGCAGAATTACCAACATCAAAACATCCGTTCTTTCTAGGAACTCAATTTCATCCAGAATTTAAAGCTCGACCACTTGATCCTCATCCTCTTTTTACCGCTTTTATTAAAGCATGTATAAATAATAAAAAATAATCCGACTATGTGTCGGATTATTTTTTATCTTAAAGAATCTGTGCCGTCTCTTATTTTACTTACGCGAATCACTTCAAGGATTTTTTCATGGTCATCAGTAATAATATACAAGTTCAAATCTTCAGGATTAATTGTTTTATATTTATCTAAAAGAGTTTCATTAATAAAACTTTGAAGCGGATTCCAAAAGTCTGAGCCATATAGAATGACTGGAACCCCACCTATTTTTTCAGTTTGTAAATGAGTTAGAACTTCAAATAACTCGGCAAATGTACCAAAACCACCAGGACAAAAAATACAAACTTCGGTAGAGAAATACATTGATACTTGACGAGCAAAGAAAAAATTAAAAGGAACTTCATAAGTTAAATAATCATTTTTTTTATTTTCATAAGGAAGTGAAATTGTTGCACCGACAGAGACCCCCCCAGCTTCATATGCTCCTTTGTTTGCTGCTTCCATTACGCCATTTCCACCGCCGGTAATAATTGCATAACCTAGTTCTTTAGAAATCAAATAAGCTAAATCTCTAATTTTTTGAAAGAAAGGATGATCTTTGGGCATACGGGCTGAACCATAAAAAGTGACAGAAGGATTAAATTGTTTAATACCATCGATTCCATTACGAAATTCTTCTTGAATCATGCATAATTTTGATTCTTTGCCATCTTTGCCAGTCATAGTAATACAACCATTTCTAATTTCTTCTGGGGTTAAATTTCTAGGCCTTAAAATTGGTTCTTTATTATTATCTGTATCCATGCGAGTGATTATATATTAAAAAGTTATATATTTCAATATATATTAGATAAGTTTCATTAAAAAGAAATACTTGAATCGAGATAAATTGTATTTTTGAACTAATATGGTAAAATTTCAGAGTTTAATTAATTGGGAGATCGTCTAATGGCCCGCCTCGACTCGCAAAGCTTGTCGACGCGAGGCAGGTAGGACATGTTTTAAATTTTTTATGTATATTGTATATGTTTTGAAAAGTAAACATTTTTCTAAGTCATATGTTGGAATAACTGATAATGTTGAAAGGAGATTGCTCCAACATAATTCCAGCCATAATTTTTATACAAAAAAATTTGCTCCTTGGATTCTTTTACATAAAGAAGAATATAAAAATAGAATAGAAGCAAGGATTAGAGAAAAATATTTAAAAAGTGCTACAGGAAGAAGATACTTAAGCAAAACAATATTTAAAAATTAAAAATTTCGTAAACAGAGCTGGGAGATCGTCTAACGGTAGGACACATCCCTCTGGAGGATGTTATCTAGGTTCGAGTCCTAGTCTCCCAGCTCTGTTTAAGAAACTAATCGTCTAATGGCCCGCCTCGACTCGCAAAGCTTGTCGACGCGAGGCAGGTAGGACACATCCCTCTGGAGGATGGTATTGGGGTTCGAGTCCC
>CAYSSZ010000005.1:7521-31156 GCA_964434095.1 uncultured Candidatus Saccharibacteria bacterium
GGCAGCAGAAAAACATAAATATATACTTTTCTGTATACTACTATTTTATTTTTTTGTTATAATGTACTCATGATTAATGAGCAGTTGATTGAATATATAAAACAACAACTCGAAAAAGGTTTAAGCGATGAAATTATTTACAATCGCTTGCTTCAAAAAGGTTGGCAATATCGCGATGTGAAAGATGGTTTTGATCAGGTTAGACTGCTAAATAAAAAATATGTTGTCCAAAATATAACTTATGACGATAAAACTTATCCTGAATTAGTGGGTAAAAAAAATAAAAAGTCTAGAGGATTTATGTGGTTTGTAGTAATTATAATTATGGTAGCTGGGGCTTTGGTGTATTATTATCGAGATGAATTACAAATAGTGCCTTTTATTAAGTTTCTTATTTCCGAAAATCAGATAATTGAACGAGAAAATCTTGCTGCCAGTGTCAATAATGATTTTTCAACTATGGACGAGGAGAACAAAGTTTCGGCTAATAGCTTGGCGGACTTAAGATTTGTGGAAATACCAGCAGAAGGAATAATTGATTGCGAAAGAAATCTAGAATGTTTTAAAGAAGCGGCTAATAATTGTCAGAAATCAAAAGTTATTGTTTCAAAAAATAATGAATCTGAGCCCTTAGGTTTAGGAACTGTGAATATGGAAATGGTATATGAAATAATTGGTCAAGATGATGAGAACTGTTTGGCTCGAATGAAGGTGGCTACATATGAGTTGATATATTATCCAGAAATTGTGGCTAGTTTTTTGGAACAAGGAAAAACAAAAGAAGAGATTGATCTAAAACAAAAAGAAAATTCCAAAATTATTATTGGAGCAGGACAAGTCTGCAAAGCACCAGTAAATTTAAAATTCGGAAATATATTAAATCAAGACCTAATCAGTTCAAATATAAATGAAAAAAATTTTATGACTGTAAACAATTTAAACGTTTATAGTTCTGGTTTGACTTGTGAACAATATAATAGTATTAGCGATAAATCATATTGCTCGCTTAATACTGGTGGAATGGTGGAACTTAAATTGAATAAAGGAATATCTAATTTAGTTAATGTTTTTGGTTATGGTGGAAAAGAAGAAGAAATTTTCTGGCAAGTTAAAGATGGAAATATTGCTGAGGTTTTTCCTTTATCTGGTAGAACGGCCAGCATTAGTGGTTTAAATATAGGACTAACAGAAGTAGTCATAAAAGACAAATCTTTTGATCCCGCCTGCTCTATTTCTTTAAAGATAGATGTTACTGATAATCCCAAAATAGAAACAAATAACCAAATTAAAACCCCCTCATTTTAGAGGGGGTTTTAAAATATCAAGTAATTATTATTATTTGATATTAAACGTTCCTTTATATGTATCAGTATTACCAGATAGATCTGTGGCCTCTATTTTGTAATAATATTTTGTGTCAGGAGTAAGACCAGCCAAAGTCGTTGTGTGACTAGTTCCTAAAATAGTGTTAGGAGCTAAAAATGGATCAGTGTAATTTTTGTTCAGACTATGTTGAAATTTACCAATTGTAGCTTCATTGGTAACCCAAGTTATTGTTACTGAAGTACCAGAAACAATTGTGGCTACTCCTGAAATAACTGGATCTGTTTCATCTGCTTCGGCTTCATTAAGAGTTGTAAATGATCCATATTGAGAAGAAATGTTAAGAGCTCCATCTGTTGATTCAATCTTATAATAATATTTTATATTCTTTGTTAAACCTTCTAAGGTGAAAAAGTGATTAAGTGAAAGGTTTTTTGCTGTGCTTGTAGCTGTTGAAGGAAAATCACTTGTTGTTGAAAGATAGACTTTTCCATCACTTAATTCATCAGTTTTCCAACTAATTTTGACACTAGTATTTGACTCCTCAACCTCTATCCCAGAAATCTCAGGAGATTTTGTATCTTTATCTCCCTCGTCTGTTTTTAGTTCCTGTTGAGCACTGATAACTTCATTTCCATCTTTATCAATAGCTTTTATCACAAAGTAATTAGTAGTATCAGGATTTAATCCACTTAGGGTCATTTCATGTGAATTTGAGAATGACAAATCTTCGGCAATTATATTAAGAGTACCGGAAGCTGTTCCGTAATGAATTTCACTACTTGTTCGTTCGTTTCTTGTTCTCCAAGAAATTAATGCCGTTGTGTTTGTTTCATCTTCGACAGCAATGTTGTCTATAACAGCTACGGTTTCATCTTCTCCCTCGGTAATTTGAGATATTTTGGCAAGATTCATTTGAATGCCTAATGGAAGGGTCTCGCATGTTGGTAAAACAAAATTTGGATTATTTTTTTGCCAGCCTTTTGCAATATAATGTCCTGGAGGAACCATGTCACAAACTTTCCAGCTTGCTTTTCCAGTAATTTCGTCTACATCAGCTTCGACGTCCAAATCATTTGTATCTATGTCTTTTTCCAATGCTTCTCTTGTCATGGGACCAGCTACGCCATCACCCTTAAGTCCGTATTTATTTTGGAACTTAATTAAAGCTTTTTCTGTAAGAGATCCAAAATAACCCGTGACCATGGCCTCAGGATATATAACTGGATCAAGGGCAAGTAAGGTCTGTAAAATTTCTACATCTTCACCCCTAACCCCTTTTTTCAAAGTTCTATTTAAAGCTTTAGTAATCGACTTTGTTTGAGTTTTTGTTAGCTCCATTTGTTGTTCAAGGGTGTTTACTTGCTCTGTTTCAACGGGAGTCAACACTTTCTTTGCTTTAGCCCAAGCTGAGTTTCCCAAATTAGCAGCTAAAACACTTTGTGCTGATAAAAGGAAAATAGCCATAGCCACAAACATTGTTATTTTCTTCATAATATTATTATTAATAATAATAATAATAAACGCGACCAGTAGTTTTTAACCTACCAAAACTGTAGTTTATTATATCACTTTTTGACAAATAGCAATATGTGCAAAAAAAGCCAATGAATTGAATAATTCATCGGCTTTAGAAGATAGTAATTAGACCCATAATGATGGAGCCCCAAATAATCGAACAAGCAACATCACTCACAAAAAAAAAGAATTTTAGTCTTGGTATCTGGTAAACCATTCCACTTGTCATACCCAGGACGATAATAAAGAGCAGTAATAATTGGATCAAAAACCACTAGGCCGAGCAAGAGAAAACCTTTTCCTAGCTTTTTAAGTTTCTCGATCCTTCTAGTAATATGATTACTTTCTTTATTTTCTCTTGATGATTTAATATTTTCAATTAAAAAGAGATCTTTTTTTAAAAGATCATATATTTTAATAAGAACATATCTTATCAACAAGCTGATCAAGACCATCCAGGTAAAGGCAGTTATAAAATTATCACACTTACTGGCAACCACCCCATAGACTCCAAACTTTATGAATATACCAATAATCAATAAAATAGTCCCTCCAGCTAATACTTTTTTGACAAAATCTTTTTTTAGAGAGTGAATGAAATTCTTAATTGAATTAACAATTTTCACTGAAACCTCCTTTTTCCAAAATGGTATCTTATTTGATAATTTTATGCAAATTAATTATAAAATATGGTATTATAATAATACCTGTCCCGTATGAAATCGCGGACGCGATTAGTATGGAATGGAAATATTTATTATTAATTTAATTTAAAAATAGGAAGAGCAGATAAAATAAATACAAGTCCGCGTCCTATTTCATACGGGATGAATAAAAAAGGTTATTTTGGGAATATTGAAGAATTAACAGAAGAAAATAAAAGTTTTCGTAAGGTTTTATATACTGGCGAAAGATGCCAGCTAGTCCTCATGTCACTTTTACCAAATGAAGATATTGGTATGGAAGTTCATGATGAAAACGATCAGTTTTTTCGTTTCGAGGAGGGGAATGGTAAGGTAATAATCAACGAAACGGAGTATGAAGTTAAAGATGGGGATGCTGTAATTGTTCCTATGGGAGCAAAACATAATGTAATTGCTGGCGATGAGGGTTTAAAACTTTATACTATCTATGCTCCAGCTCATCATAAGGATGGCATACTTCGCGAAACAAAAAAAGAAGCTGAAGAAAATGATGCAGAATTTGATGGAGTTACGACAGAATAAATTTTTTGTTTGCTCTAGATTATAATGAAAAACAAAAAAAAACATAAAAATATTTTATATACTGGAATGGGAGATAAAGGGACGACGACGTTATTTAATTGTAAACAAGGGCGTATTTCCAAGAGCGCAAATGTTATTGAGGCCCTAGGCGCGGTAGACGAGTTGAACTCATTTTTGGGTATTATTAAGGTTTATACAGAGCTTGATAAGTTGTTTTTGAAAACAAATAATAAAAAACTTTTTTATAGTCAAATTATCGAAAGAACTCAACAAAATCTTTTTGTTGTTCAAGCTGAATTAGCTGGCTCAAAAATGTCAGTTCAAAGGAAGGAAATCAATTATATCGAGAATGTAATTCAAGCAACGTCAGAACTTTTGCCACCAATTAAATCTTTTACTTTAGCTGGGGGAAGTATTGTTAGTTCGGGTCTTGATTATGCTCGAACATTAGCCAGAAAGGCTGAAAGGAGAATAATTGCAGTTAGTGATGAGGGAATAAAAAATGTTGATTTAAAAACTTTAGCTTATATAAACCGCTTATCAAGTTTACTTTTCACAATGTCTAGATATGCCAATTATACTTTTGCTATTGAGGAAGAGCATCCGAAATACAATAAAAAATAAATTACTTAAAAAAATAAAGACATAATGAATATTATTTCTAAAGAAAAAGAGTTAGTTTGGACACAAATTATTTATCTTTTTATCTTACCTGTTTTGCTTTTGTATTTTAAAATAATACCGGTAAATTATAGATTATTGGTTCTTGTTGCAGTTTTAGCAATTATTTTGGGAATAGTTATCTCCAATAAGTGGAATTTTAATGATTTTGGCATTAAAAGACATTTCATGAAGGATTTTTGGCCTTATTTTATTTTCACTTTATTAGGAGCTGCATTTCTTTTTTGGATTTCGGTTATAACAACTCATCCCCCTATGATCTCGTGGTGGAAAAATATAAAATTTTTATTTCTTTTTATCCCTGTTAGTGTTTTACAAGAGGTTGCTTTTCGAGGAGTCCTTATGAATATGTTGCGTCGTGCATTTAACGATCCTGTTTTAATCATTGGGTTAAACGCCATTGTTTTTGCCTTAATGCATATTATTTTTATTAATGCCATTCTTGTTTTGCCTATTACCTTGCTAGCAGGTATAGGTTTTGCTTGGATTTATTATAAATATCCAAATTTGATTTTAGTGTCAGTTTCTCATACAATTTTAAATTTTGTTGGTATGATTTTAGGTTTCTTTGTTGCCAGATAAATAATTTCTTTTTTATTTAAAATTGGTATAATTTGATGATGAAAAATAAAAAAATAATTTCAAAGGTTAAACCAAGAGAAAGATTATCTTGGGATGAATGTTTTATGCAGATTGCTCACATCATAGCTGATCGTTCCCAAGATCCTTCAACCCAAGCTGGTAGCGTGATTGTGACAAAGAATAATGTAGTTGTTGGAATGGGATATAATGGTTGGCCAAGAGGTATCAATGCGGAGGCTTTACCTTGGGAAAGAGAAGGTGATTTTTTAGATACTAAATATGCTTATGTTTGTCATGCCGAAGAAAATGCTATTTATAATGCAAACAATTCAACTAAAGGATGTAAATTATATACTACTCTTTTCCCTTGTAATGAATGTTCCAAAACGATTATTCAAAATGGAATAACGGAGGTAGTTTATGAAAGTAATAAATACGAAGATACGCCAATTGTTAAAGCTTCAAAAAAGATGCTTTCATTAGCCAAGGTAAAAACTAGACAATATGTGCGTAAAATTATAAAATAAGAGTATGAGTAAAAAAATAATTTTAGCGGTTGTGGGTTTGCCAGGAGCAGGAAAAACTGAAACAACCGAATATTTAATTGAAAAAACCGGGTGGCCAAAAATATATTTTGGGCAAGTTGTTTTTGATGAAATTAAGAAAAGAGGATTGGATGTTAATGAAAAGAACGAAAAAAGAGTCAGAGAAGATTTAAGAAAAATGTATGGTATGTCAGCTATGGCTGTTGTTAATATTGAAAAAATGAAAGAAGTTTTTAGTACTTCAAGTTTAATCATTGAAAGTTTATATAGCTGGGAAGAATATTTAGAAGTAATTAAAGAATTTGGTAATGATTTTAAGGTTTTGGCTATTTTTGCGTCACCGGAAGTAAGAACAAAGAGATTAAGCACTCGTATTATTAGACCGTTCAATAGAGAAGAAGTTATTTCTAGGGATTATTCTCAGATAGAAAATTTACATCAAGGAGGACCTATTGCTCGGGCTGATTTTACAATAATAAACAATGGTTCAATCGAAGAATTACATAAAGGGATAGATAATGTTTTAGCAGAAATAATGGCTGAATAAAAAAAATAATCCCGAGTAATATCGGGATTATTTTTTTATGTATTCAGTGAAAAAATATGGGTAAATATTTTTTTCATCAGGAAAATGTTTCTCTTCTCTAATTTTTTGCCACCTTGATTCTTCAATAGTAGGGAAAAAAGTATCAGCTTCCGGGAATAAGGCATCAACATGAGTAATATAAAGTTTATCAGCTTTATCAATAAAAAGTTTATAAATTTGTCCACCACCGATGATAAAAATTTCCTCGTCTTTTCCAACCGTATTGGAAAGTAAATTATCTAACTCTTCTATAGAATAAACAATTTCAACTCCTTCATGTTTAAAATTATTGTCTTTTGTTAAAACAATATTTCGTCGATTGGGAAGTGGTCGTCCAAGCTCGCCATTAGGACTACACCCGAGGGATTCAAATGTTTTCTGTCCCATTATAACCGGATGACCGGTTGTTATTTCTTTAAAATGTTTTAAATCAGCAGGTAAACTCCAAAGAAGAGCATTTTTTTGCCCAATTTCATTATTTTTTGCAACTGCTGAGATGATAGATAAAATCATATTAAACAGCTATTGGTGCTTTAATTGCATCATGTGGTTTATAATCTATCAATTCAAAATCATCAATTGTAAAATCGTCAATATTTTTGATATTAGGATTTATTTTCATTTTTGGCATTGGACGAATATCATTTTTTCTTGAGAGTTGTAAATCAGCTTGTTCAAGGTGATTTAGATATAAATGAACATCTCCTCCTGTCCAAACAAAATCACCAACTTCTAATCCGGTGATCTGAGCCACGATCATTGTCAATAAGGCGTATGAAGCTATGTTAAAAGGAACTCCTAAAAAAGTATCACAACTTCTTTGATATAGTTGGCACGAAAGTTTTCCATTTGCCACATAGAATTGAAACAAAGCATGACAAGGAGGAAGTCCAGCCTTTGCCATTTCTTCAATATCGGCAACATTCCAAGCGGATACTATTATTCGGCGAGAATCTGGATTTGTCTTTATCGTTTCTATTGCATTGTTAAGTTGGTCTAGACAACTATTATCTTCATTTTTCCAACATCTCCATTGGGAACCATATATTGGTCCCAATTCTCCGTATTTTTTTGCAAATTTTGGATCAGCTTTTATTTTCTCAGTAAATTCTTTTATTCCATCATTCCATTCATCACTTCCAACCCTGGGCATTGGCTTTCCCTCTCTTGTTAGGTAAGATTTGAATGGCCATTCATTCCAAATATGAACATTATTATCAGCCAGATATTTAAGGTTAGTATCTCCTCTCATAAACCAAATAAGCTCATGTATAATAGCTTTTATTGGGACTTTCTTTGTTGTTAATAAAGGGAATCCTTTTGATAAATCAAATCGCATTTGGTGACCAAATATTGATAAGGTTCCTGTTCCTGTCCTGTCTCCTTTTTTAGTTCCTTCCCTTACGATTTTTTCTATTAAATCTAAATAGACTAGATCAGCGTGATAATTATTTTCCATATCTTAATTATAATCTTTTCTCCTTTTTTGCCAAACCCGCCTTTTGTGAAAGTCGGGCAGGCATGGTAAAATCAGCTCATTAATATTTAATCTAATTAATTGATATGCGTGATAAACAAGTAGAGAAACTAATAAAAGATGAAGATAAACGCCAAAAAAGAGTTATAAATCTTATCGCTTCTGAAAATTATGTTTCCGATGATGTGCTAAAAGCTCTTGGTTCAAAACTAACAAATAAATATGCTGAAGGATATCCTGGTAGGCGGTATTATGGGGGGAATGAGATTATTGATCAGATTGAAAATTTAGCTATAAGTCGTGCTCTAAAACTTTTTAAACTTAAAACAAATGAATGGCATGTTAATGTTCAGCCGTTATCAGGTTCCCCAGCGAATTTTGCACTTTATTCAGCATTGGTTTCGATAGGGGGCAAAATAATGGGAATGAAACTTTCTGCTGGTGGTCATTTAACTCATGGTTATCCAGCTTCGATGACGGGTAAACTCTGGAAGGGTATTCAATTTGAACTAGATCCGAAAACTGAGATGATTGATTATGAAGCATTAAAAAAATTAGCCAAAGAGGAAAAACCTGATTTAATTGTTTGTGGTTTTACGGCCTATCCAAGGATAGTTGATTTTAAAAAATTTAGAGAAATAGCTGATGCTGTGGTTTATTCTGACGGTAGAAAAGGAGCATTGCTTCATGTAGATATGTCTCATTTTGCTGGGCTTGTTGCTGGTGGTGCATATCCATCACCATTTCCGTATGCTGATTCAGTTATGACCACAACTCATAAATCACTCCGAGGTCCGAGACATGCAATCCTGTTTGTAAGAAAAGACGATAGAGGGTTTGATAAAAAATTAGACAAGATGATTATTCCAGGACTTTTTGGTGGACCACATGAAAATAATATTGCGGCGGTCGCGGTAGCCTTGGCAGAAGCGAATCAACCAGCATTTAAAAAATATGCCAAACAAGTGATAAAGAACGCCAAAACATTTGCAAAAGAATTACAGAAACTTGGCTGGCATATTATTTCTGGGGGGACGGATTCACATTTGATTCTAATGGACACTTGGATGGACGGAAGGGGAATACCAGGGAAGGAGGCCAGTGAACGCTTAGAAAAAGCTGGAATCATTGTGAATATGAATACGATTCCTGGAGACGCAAGAGGCCCTATGGATCCATCAGGAATTCGTCTTGGTACTTGTGCCGAAACAACTTGCGGTAAAAAAGAAAAGGATATGATCAAATTGGCTCAAAGGATTAATAAAATTTTACGAGGAAATAAATAAATTTACTTGTCCCATACTAAATTTTTGATTAGAATAAAATAGGATACAAAAAACGTAAAAATATAAAGTCGAATAAAAAAATTAATTTTAAAATTTTAGTATTAGGATGGGCAAAAAAGAAGATAGAAATAAAATAAAAGCTTGTGTAGGGGTAATGATTTTTAAAGATGGAAAAGTTCTTATGGGAAAGAGGAAGGGTTCTCATGGTAACGGGGAATATTCTTTTACTGGGGGGCATTTAGAGTTTGGTGAATCATTTGAAGAATGTGCTAAAAGAGAAACAAAAGAAGAAGCAGGAATAGAAATAGAAAATATAAAATTTTTATGTTTAGCTAATATTTTTAAACATGATAATCGTCAAGATATATTACTTGGAGTTGTTGCAGATTGGGAAAAAGGAGATCCAGAAATAAAGGAATCAGAGAAATGTGATGGTTGGGGTTGGTACTCAATAAATGATTTACCCAAACCTTTATTT
Organism: uncultured Candidatus Saccharibacteria bacterium; assembly: GCA_964434095.1. Lineage (GTDB taxonomy): Bacteria > Patescibacteriota > Minisyncoccia > Phycocordibacterales > UBA9973 > UBA8515. Next base: position 17,224 of record CAYSSZ010000005.1, read on the forward strand.
TATCCTAGTGCAGTTTTAATTGATTCATACAAAACAGGAAGAAATTATTATGATAAAGAATAAGAAAAAAAGAGTAAAACAATATAGAAATACTATTATTTGGTTTGATGAAATAATGAATGAGTGTTTAAATATCATTGAGCTAAAAAAGAAAGAGTATGGTTCTAGTGTTTGTAAATATCGGTCGTCAGCTATTACTGATAGAATTCTAACTAAACTCTCACGGGTTCGATCTATTCAAGAAAAAGGTAAATCTAGAGTAGATGAATCAGTTGAGGAAACTCTAACCCACACAATTAACTATGTTTTATTTAGGATTTGGAGGCTTGAAGAAAAGAAAAATGTTAGAGCAATTAATGTAACAAAGCTCAAAAAGATAGTTAAAGAAACTAAGGTTATTTTGGAAAAGAAAAATCATGATTATGATGAATCTTGGAAAAAAATGAGAATCTCCTCTATTGTTGATGAATCGCTTGTAAAAGTTTATCGAATAATAGGGATGGAAAAAATTATAAAAAGGAATCCACAAACTGCAGAAAAATTAAATCCTAAAATTTTAGATGCACTTATAGATATCGCTAACTATCTTATTTTTGCTATTATCCACGTTAAAGAGGGGAAAGACCCAATGCAATAAAATGAATCCCGTATGAAATAGAGAATCTTTAGATTCTCGTTCAGAATAGATAATAAATAATCAGAATATTGGTAAAGAAATATAATAAAGGTCAATTAATAACATTACATATATAATTTCATAACGGGATGAAAATTAAAATTAAAAAATTAAAAGAAAACATAAAATTACCGAATTACGCTCACGCTGGAGATGTTGGGATGGATTTATATTCTACGGAAGAGAAGGTTTTAAATCCAGGAGAACATTACTTTTTTTATCATGGTTTTTCCATGGAGTTCCCAGAAGGTTATGCGGCAATTATTAAAGATAAATCAAGCATCTCAAAAGCTGGTTTACATACTATGGGTGGAGTTTTTGATGCTGGATATCGAGGAGAATATAACACTCATCTTGTAAATTTAAGCGATGAGCCATATACTGTTGAAATTGGCGATAAAATATCCCAATTGATTATTTACCCTGTTGTAATAGCTGAGCTAGAAGAAGTTATAGGGTTAAGTGATTCATCTAGAGGGCAGGGAGCATTTGGTTCTACAGGGAGAAAATAGATTTTTAAAAAAATATTTGCAAATATATATAATTGAAAAAATGAAAGATAAAATAATAAATTTAATAAAAGAATCTTTAAAAAATCTTGGAATACCTGCCTCGACGCAAGGCGGGAAAGAAGAGATTAATTTTTCCGTTGAACATCCAGAAGAATTTATAAATGGAGATTATTCAACCAATGTGGCTATGGTTTATGCCAAACAACAAAAAAGTAATCCGAAAGAATTGGCAAAAAAAATAATAGAAGAAATAAAAAAAAATAAATTCGAAGATATTGAAAAGATTGATACAGCAGGGCCGGGGTTTATAAATTTTTATTTATCCCGAGAATTTTTTACTAAAAGTATTGATGAGATTTTAAAACAGGGTGAAAATTGGGGAAAAAATAAAATTTTAGAAGGGAAAAAAGTAATGGTGGAATATACTCAACCAAATCCATTTAAGCCTTTTCATATTGGACATCTTATGAATAATGCTATCGGTGAATCAATTTCACGTATAGTTGAATTTTCTGGCGCCAAGACAATTAGGGCTAATTATCAAGGAGATGTTGGTCCACATGTCGCCAAGGCTATATTTGCAATTTTGCATTCAAAGGAATATTTGGAAGTCGGACTTCCAAATATTAATGATTTGACTTCCTTTAGCCAGACTGCAAATTGGATAGGTAAGTGTTATGCCGAAGGAAGTAATTTATATGATACGGACGAAAATGCAACTATAAAAATTGACCAAATAAATAAAAAAATTTACGAGAAATCAGATGATCAAATTAATAAAATATATGAGTGGGGTAGAGAAATAAGCTTGAGAGCATTTGAAGAAATATATAAAAAATTAGACACAAAATTCGATTATTATTTTTTTGAAAGTGAAATGGCTCCAATAGGAGAAAAAATTGTTAAAGATAATTTAGAAGAGTCCGATCCAAATAAAAAAATTTTTGAAATATCAAGAAATACTCCTAAACAAATTGCGTCTGGAGCTATCATTTTTCAAGGAAATAAATATGATTCAAAATTGCATACAAGAGTATTCATTACTCACAAAGGGTTACCAACATACGAAACTAAAGAAATTGGACTTACGATAACCAAGTTTAAAAAAGAAAACCCTGATCTTTCTATTGTTACGACCGCTACCGAACAAGCTGAATATATGAAGGTTGTTCAAAAGGCCATATCTCTCATGTATCCTGATTTAAGTCGAAAGATGGTTCATATTACCCATGGTATGATGCGTTTTTTAAATGAAAAAATGTCTTCAAGAAAAGGCAATGTTATTTCTGGGGAGTCCTTACTTCGAGATTCTATGGAAATGATTTATGAAAAAATGATGAATCGAAGTTTTAATGAAGAAGAAGAAAAAGAAATTTCAGAAAAAGTTGGGGTTTCAGCTTTAAAATACTCAATTCTTAAATCATCACTAGGGTCTGATATTATTTATGATTTTGAAAAATCTATTTCATTTGAAGGAGATTCGGGACCATATTTGCAATATACAGCTGTTAGAGCATCTTCAATTCTTCGAAAAGCAAAAGAATTAAAATTACCAACTATTAATGACCAAACTGCCCGAATGCAAGGCGGGTCAATAATTAATGGACGAAAAGAAATTAAATCTTTAGAAAGGATTATTTATCAGTTCCCTGAAATAATAGAAAAATCTTATTTAAACTTAGAGCCCCATCATATTGCTACTTATCTAACAAAACTCGCAAGCGAATTTAATTCTTTCTACAACACTACTTCTATTTTGAAGGAGGGGAATGAAAATATTATTTATCAGCTTGATCTTGTGGAAGCTTTTTATCAAACTATGCAAAATGGTCTTTGGTTATTAGGTATAAAAATTCCGGAAAAAATGTAATAAAAGCATTCCAAACGAATCTTTTGGTGCCCTTTTTGTTGTAATTTAATTATTTTTAAGTATAATCGTATTTATACAATGAAGAGGCAATCACCTCTTCGCCCAAGATGGGATTTGGGCAAGTATTGGGAAGAAAGTTTATATTGCCATTTGGTGAGCCATATAAATGAGTAGAACCCAAATAAATTAAGTGACCCTAAAACATTGATTAAAAAGTTCGGGTAAACAAGGTGGTACCACGTGTATCTCGATTACGCTTGAGGCGAATCGCATGAAACTCGTCCTTGTATAACAAGCAATTGTTGTACGTGGACGAGTTTTATTTTTTAGATAAGCATAATATATTAATAATAAAAAACTATGGAAGAAAAAAATAAATCACAATCAGCCCTGCGAGAAGAAGCTGTCCTAGAATATTGGAAAAAGAATAAGATATTTGAGAAAAGCATCTCTAAAGAATCACCAAAAGGGGAATATATTTTTTACGAAGGACCTCCAACAGCAAACGGTAAGCCAGGAATACATCATCTTGAAGCTCGGGCTTTCAAGGATGTTATTCCTCGTTATAAAACAATGTGTGGTTATCATGTCAGAAGAAAAGGAGGTTGGGATACACACGGTTTGCCAGTAGAACTTCAGGTAGAAAAAAAATTAGGACTTAATTCAAAAAAGGCAATCGAGGATTATGGTATTGATAAGTTTAACGAAGAATGTAAAAAAAGTGTCTGGGAATATTTAGAATATTGGAATAAATTCACGGAAAGAATTGGTTTTTGGCTTGATCAAAAAGATCCTTATGTAACATATCATAATAAATATATCGAATCAGTTTGGAATGTTATAAAGGAAGCTGACAATAAAAAACTTCTATATAAAGATTATAAAGTTGTTCCGTGGTGTCCACGTTGTGGCACGGCTCTTTCGTCGCACGAACTTGCTCAAGGATATGAAGATGTAAAAGATTTATCGGTATATACAAAATTCAAAATCATATCCTCGTCTGATGCTTTTCCTCAGGTCCTCGGACGAGGGGGACGGGAGCCGGCGCCAGACCATTCGGAAAAGCATACAGGCTCGGATAAGGAAAAATCACAAGATTTATCGCTTGTTTATATACTTGCCTGGACTACTACTCCGTGGACATTACCAGGAAATGTTGCTTTGGCTGTAGGCGAAAATATTGATTATGTAAAAATTAGAATTAATAATGAATTTTATATTTTAGCCAAAGCCCGACTCTCAATAATTGAAGAAGAATATGAAGTTGCAGATGAATTTAAAGGTAAAGATTTAATTGGTTTAGAATATGAACCCCTTTATCCATATCTAAAAAACATAATAAGCGACGAAGAAAGAAAAAAAATAAATAAAGCATATAAGATATACGGAGCTGATTTTGTGACAACCGAAGATGGAACAGGTGTTGTTCATACAGCCGTTATGTATGGGCAAGATGACTTTGTTTTAGGCACAGAAATCGGTTTGCCTAAACATCACTTAGTTTCACTTGACGGGAAATTTTTACCTGGTACGGAATTTTTGGAAGGAAAATTTGTCAGAGATGAAGAAACTGCTGTCTTGATTATCAAAGATTTAGCCCATCGAAATTTATTACTGAAAAAAGAAAAATATGAACACTCATATCCTCATTGCTGGCGATGCCATACAGCATTAATTTATTATGCTCGTGATTCATGGTATATAAAAATGTCTTCACTTCGTGATGAAATGATAAAAGAAAATGAAACAATAAACTGGGAGCCATCATATATTAAAGAAGGAAGATTTGGTGAATGGTTAAAAGATATTAAAGATTGGGCAATTTCAAGGGAGAGATATTGGGGAACACCGCTTCCTGTTTGGCAATGTGATAAATGTCAAAAAATTCAGGTTATTGGGAGCATAGAAGATTTAAAAAATAAAATACAAAAGTCTGGGAATAAATATTTCGTTTTACGTCATGGTGAAGCGGAGAACAATGTTATTGAAGATTTTAGTTATAAAAATGATGAAATAGCAAAATTAACCGACAATGGTATTAACCAAGTTATTAGTCAGGCAAAAGAATTTAAAGAACAAATTAATATTATTTTTTCATCGCCTTTATTACGTACAAAACAAACAACTGAAATATTTTGTCGGGAAATAAATTTCCCATTTTCAGATGTTATTTACGATGAAAGGATACGAGAATGGAAAGCAAGTGAAATTTTTGAAGGGAAAACGAAGAATGATTTTATAAATTATTATCAAAAAGATTTTAGGAATAATCCTTTTGAAGTTTTGCCACAAGGAGAAAGCTTTATCGACTTAGTTAAGAGGGCTGGTGATTTTATTTACGAATTAGAAAAAAAATATCAACACACAAATATTTTAATTGTTAGCCACGCTGGTTTTTCCAGAGCCTTAGATTTTGTGGTCAGAGGATTAGATAGTGAAACTTTAAAAAAAGAGTTAGATTATTCTTATCAAAAAAATGCTGAAATAAGAGAATTTAATTTTACACCAATTCCTCATAATAAAAATTATGAAATAGATTTACATAAACCATTTATTGATCAAATAAAATTAAAATGCCAATGCGAGGGGAATTTGGTTCGGGCGAAAGAAGTTATGGATGTTTGGCTTGACTCTGGAGCTATGCCATTTGCCCAAGATCATTATCCCTTTGATTTTCTTTCTCAAAAGTCTGGGCAAGTTGCTTTGGATAAACCATTTGGAAATAAAAAATTATCATATCCAGCAGATTTTATCTCAGAAGCCATTGATCAGACGAGAGGTTGGTTTTACACCTTGCATGCTGTAGGGGCGATAATGGGACGAGGTAAAGCATATAAAAATGTTATTTGCCTTGGTCATATTCTTGATGCTGAAGGGAAAAAAATGTCTAAGTCGATCGGAAATGTAATTGATCCGTGGATCATGATAGATAAATATGGGGTTGATACTTTACGATTATGGATGTATTCAGTAAATCAGCCCGGAGAATCGAAAAATTTTGATGAAAGAACGGTTGCCGAAATTCATAATAAAATATTTAATTTACTTTATAATATTATAGCTTTCTATGAACTTTATAGAGATACCTCTTTAGAAAGTGTTCCATATAAAAATAGTTATAAATCAAATATTCTTGATAGATGGATAGTAGCTAAATTAAATAAATTAATAATAGAGGTAACTAAAGGGTTAGATAATTATAAACTAATTGAACCTGTTAGATCTATTCGTGATTTTATCGATGAGCTTTCTACTTGGTATGTTAGGCGTTCTCGAGAGCGATTGAAAAATGGAGACATTGAAGCAAAAATAACTTTGTATTATGTTTTGAAAAATTTAATTAAACTAATCGCCCCATTTGCCCCATTTGCAGCTGAGGATATTTGGTTAAAATTAAAAAATGAAAATGATGAAGAAAGTGTTCATTTAGCCAAATGGCCAATTAAAAAAGAAAAATCAATAATTGTTAATTTTATTTTGAAAAAAATAAAAAAAGATGAATTAGATAAAACTATTGAGGAAATGAAGAAGGCAAGGGAAATTGTTACTCTTGGTTTGCAGGCTAGGCAAAAAGTTGGTCTACCTGTAAGGCAACCACTTCTAAAATTACAAATTACAAATTACAAATTACCGATTAAATATATTGAAATATTGAAGGATGAATTAAATGTTAAAGAAATAGAAAACTTAAAAGGCGAACAGCCAGGAGTTGAATTAGATACAAATATTACTCCCGAATTAAAAGAAGAGAGAATTTGTCGTGAATTTATTAGAGTGGTGCAAGATTTTCGTAAAACTACTGGATTAACCCCGTCTGATATAATTACCCTTGTGGTAGAAACTGAAAGTGGTTGGCAAGATTTTATAAATAAATATAAAGCTAATTTATTAAAATCGACTGGAGCTCGAGAAATAAAGTTTGAGATGGCTGATAGCCCCGATCTTATGATAGAAAATTTCATTTTTAAACTGAAAATCAAAAAATAATATAGATGTGGTATAATTACTAATACAAATTATAAGTCGAAAATTATTATTTATTAAAAAGATTTTTTATGAAATTTAATTTTGAAAAACAAGAATTGAAAGGTGATCCATTGAAAGGGGATAAATTTATTGTTGATGAACAAGAGAGAATAAAAAGGGAAAGAAATTCTGATATAGAGTCAAAATACTCTAATGAAATATATCAAAAAGACGATGATATATATGAAGAATCAAAGAAAAAAGATCCAAAAGGAGACAAAGAAGGTCGCCCAATGAAACCTTTTGTCCCGAAAGAAGACATTGTTGATCCAGATACTGAAGAGGGTTCTGATGACATAGAAGAAGACGAAGATGAAGATATTGAAGAAGACGGGGAAAAATTTAGTAAGAGAGAAATGCTACAAAAAGCCAAAATTGATCAAGATTTGAAAAAGAAAGGAATTGGTTATTATAGAGAAGATGGGGTAGCAAGTGTGGGCCCAGACATTAAAAAGAAATTGGCAAAAAATAATCAAGTAAATTCTCAAATTCAGGGTAAGAAAATTTTAATTAAGAAGAAAAAGTTGATAAAGAAAAATCAATTTAATTCTAATTTTTCATAGCAATCTCAATTATATTGGGTATATGAAGGGTTAGTTATTATGCATCATATTTATCACCCTAGTAGTACAAAAATTTATCGAGTGCATATATTTTTGACTACGGGGCAAGAAGTGGTTATATATTGAATAAATATTTTATATAATATTTATTGACAAAATTTATTTATGCATCATATTTATCATACTGAAGGGTTTATTCTATCTTCACGAAATGTTGGAGAGGCTAATAAAATACTTACTATTTATACAAGAGAGATTGGTTTTGTTAAAGCTTTAGCTCAAGGGGTTAGATTAGTTAAATCAAAACTTAGATTTGCTTTGCATGATTTTTCCTATACGAACATAGATTTAGTACGGGGTAAAGATATTTGGAGAATAACTTCGGCTACTCCAATAACATCATTTCCGTTATTACGAAGAGAAAAAAATTCTCTTTCAATTATGGCCCAAGTCAGTAAATTGATTGAAAAATTATGTTATGTGGAACAACCCAATGAAATAATTTTCAATAAATTAATTCAGTCTTTATATCTATTAGATGTACAATATGTTGAAGAATCCAAAAGAGAAGCACTAGAGTTATATTTAGTCTTAAATATAATGAGCGCCTTAGGATATATAGGAGATTCAAAAATTTTGTCTAATTATCTTGAAGATTCTTTTGATGTCTATAAAATAGAAAATTTACTCAAAAACAAAAAATCAATTATTACCCATATCAATAAAGCCTTAAATGAAAGTCAAATGTAAGTACGCAAAACAGATCTTTGAGAAAGTTGAATAACGGGTTATAATGTATCTTATGTCAGATGAAAATGAGAGTAAAATTGAAGAAATAAATCGTCAGCTTTATGCAAAAGAAAATACTTTAAAGAATCGTCGACGAGAGGGAGTTTTGCATCCAATTAATAGGGAAGTAAAATTAACATGGGAAGATGAATCTAATGAAAAAAATGAATCGGAAAAATCACAAATGAGAAACCCTAAAATGTCAATTTTTAAGAAATTTTTTATTTTTTCAATTGTTTTTCTCTTTTTGGCTGGTGGATATACTTTATATAATTTTTTAAGTAATGATGTTTCAATTTCAAATGATAAAATTGATATAGAAGTAATAGGAAATGCTTTTACGAAGGGGGGGGAAGAATTGCCCTTACAAGTAAAGATAACGAATAACAATAATGCTAATTTGGAACTTTCTGATTTAATTATTTCATATCCCAAGGGTGTAGAAGAGAATAATTCGGAAATTGTATATCTTCCTAGAGAAAAAATTGGAATAATAAAACCTGGTGAAATTGTTATGAGAAATATTAGTATTACTCTTTTTGGTTACGAAAAATCAGTTAAAGAAGTTAATATTAGTTTAGAATATCACCCAGAAGGATCAAACGCTATTTTTACTAAAGAAAAAAAATTCCCCGTAACTATCATGACAGCACCGATATCTCTTTTGGTTGAAGGACCAGATTCAATTTCTCCCGACCAGGAAATAGTTTTGAATGTTTTAGTTTCTCTAAATGCTCCAACAGCCGAGGAAAAAAATATTTTAAAAATATCTTACCCTCAAAATTTTATTTTTGAGAGCGCAACACCAAGACCATCAATCGGTGATTCTATATGGGATATTTCGTCGTTGACAATAACAAAACCAATTGAAATAGAGATCAAGGGCCGAGTTTTAGGGCAAGGAGGAGATAAGTTATCGTTTCATGTTGATGCAGGCTCTGTCAGCTCTAAAAATCCTGCAACCATAGATATTACTTATAACTCGTATATGCATTCAGTTGAAATTGTTAAGCCTTTTCTTGAAACTCGTATATTGGTTAATGGTTTAGATAGCAGTTCAGCAATTGTGGCTTCACCATCTGGTGGCACAATCGACATTTCAATTCCTTGGGTAAATAATTTATCGACAAAAATAAATGATGTTGAAATAATTGTCAAAATTTCCGGCAATGCTTATGATAAAACAAGCATTAAAAGTTTTTCTGGTTATTACGATTCAACAAATAATCAAATAATTTGGAATAAAAATACAATAAAAAGTTTGGCAACAGTTGATCCAGGAGAAAATGGGTCAGTCGAATTTAGTTTACGTCCTATTTCGTTAATTGGTATGGCAGGGAAAATTAGAGATCCTCAAATTTTTATTGAAGTTAGTTTAAAGGGTAAACAATCCAATTATGCAACAACATATGGTGATATTGATAGTTTTCTTAAGAAAACGATAAGAATCACAACCGATTTTCAAATAGTCTCAAGTGTTTATTATTCGGCCGGCTTTATTCCACCTAAGGCTGAGGGGGAAACCCGATACAGCGTTGAATGGACTCTTTCTAATTCAATAAATAATGTAAATCAAGCTCAAGCAAAATCAATTTTACCGATATATGTGGACTTTATTGGTCCTTTAGGTGTTGGAGGTGAAAAAATATCATTTAACGAAGTGACAAGAGAAGTAATTTGGGACATTGGTACAGTTTCACCTATTGGTAGTTCTAGTTCTAACCGTGAGGTATCATTTATTGTTTCTCTAAGACCCTCAGTATCTCAGGTTGGATCTGTTCCCCAACTAATGAAATCCATAACTCTTACTGGGAAAGATGAATTTTCAGGTGGCCTATTAAAAAACTCAGCTAATCCTGTTACAACTAGTTTGATGAATGATCCCACATTTGGTGACTTAAGTGGGCAAGTAGTAAGATGATTACTAATTAATAATTACCAATTACCAATTAAAATGCAGGAAAAAGTGAAAAACGAAGATTTAATGAACAAGATAATATCACTATGCAAAAGGCGTGGATTTATTTATTCTGGTTCAGAGATTTATGGCGGATTAGCAGGTATATATGATTGGGGACACTATGGAGTGGCCTTAAAAAATAATATCAAAAATTCTTGGTGGAAAAAATTTGTTGATAGCCGTCAAGATATGTATGGAATTGACGCAGCAATTTTAATGCGTCAAGAAGTATGGCAAAAAGCAGGTCATGTTGAAAATTTTTCTGATCCAATGGTTGAGTGTGATAAATGTAAAAAAAGATGGAGAACTGATTTGATTGAAAATAAAGAAGAATGTCCAGATTGTAAAGGGCAATTAGGTGAAATGAAGAAATTTAATATGATGTTTCAGACAAAAATTGGGGCACTTGAAGATTCATCAGCTGTTTCATATCTTAGACCAGAAACGGCTCAAGGAATGTTTGTTAATTTTAAAAATGTAATTGATTCATTGCATCCAAAATTGCCATTTGGTATGGCGCAAATTGGTAAAGCTTTTCGTAACGAAATTACTCCGCGAGATTTCATTTTTCGTTTAAGAGAATTTGAGCAGATGGAAATTGAATATTTCGTTCGAAAAGAAGAATGGTCAAAATATTTTCAGTATTGGAAAGAAGAAATGTTAGAATGGATGGAAGAAATTGGTCTTAGTATGGAAAAGATTCATGAAATTGAGGTTGGAGAGGAAGATAGGGCACATTATTCTAGCCGCACGATTGATTTTGAATTTGAATATTCATTTGGGCAGAAAGAACTTTTTGGTTTAGCTTATCGAACAGATTTTGATTTGAAAAATCATAATTTAGATTATATAGACGAAGAATCTTCGACCAGTTCAGGACAAGAAAAAATAGTCCCTCATGTTATTGAACCAACATTTGGAGTTGATCGATCTGTTTTAGCTTTACTGATGTCCGTTTACAAAGAGGATGATTCACAGAGAGTTTTTTTGAAATTTAAACCGAACATCGCTCCGGTTATCTGTGCAGTTTCTCCACTTTTAAAAAATAAAACAGAATTAGTTGATAAGGCGAAGATAGTATTTGGTATTCTCAAGGAAGAGTTTGGCCGGGTAACTTTCGATGATAACGGTAATATTGGAAAACGTTATCGAAGGCAAGATGAAATTGGAACGCCATGGTGTATTGTAATTGATTTTGACACACTGGAAGATGAAACGGTTACTATTCGAGATAGGGATACTGGAGAACAAGAAAGAATTAAAATAGAAGATATTATCTCTTATATTGAAGATAGAATCAATTGAACTAATTTATATTTTATATCGGAACAATCTCTCTATTTTTATAGTTAATTCTCATTAAATGGAGATTTTTTTTAAAAATTAATATGTGGTAAGATCATTTTATGCTGAGATTTAATAAAAAAACATTCAAAAATGGCTTAAGAATAATAACTGTACCCATGAAAGACAATCCGACTGTTACGGTACTTGTCTTAGTGGGGACTGGTAGTGATTATGAAACCAAAGAAATAAATGGTATTTCTCATTTTCTTGAACATATGTGCTTTAAGGGAACAGAAAAAAGACCTTCAGCAATGGTAATTTCTCACGAATTGGATTCTTTGGGTTGTCAATATAATGCTTTCACTAGTCACGAATATACCGGCTATTATGCTAAAAGTGACGCTAAAAAATTTAAACAAATTTTAGAAATTGTTTCAGATATATATTTGAATTCTACTTTTCCTGAAAAAGAAATTGAAAAAGAAAAAGGAGTTATTATAGAAGAAATAAACATGTATGAAGATATGCCAGCTAGTCATGTTCAAGACATTTTTGAGACAGTTTTATACGGAGATCAACCTGCTGGCCGAAATGTAGCAGGAACAAAAGAAAATATTAAAAGAATGAATAGAAATGACTTTGTTCAATATAAGAAAAAACATTATATCGCATCCAATACTGTAGTTGTCGTTGCTGGAAATATTGATAATAAAGATGTCTATTCGGAAATTAAAAAGAATTTCAATCAGGTAATTACTACCAAAAAAATAAACAAAGAAAAAACGAAAGAATTACAAAATAAACCGAATATTTTAGTTAAATATAAAAAAACTGACCAAACCCATTTTGTCCTAGGTTTTAGATCTTTTTCATTGTTTGATAAAAGGAATTCTATTTTATCAGTTTTATCTGCTATTTTAGGAGCTGGAATGAGTTCTCGATTGTTTATAAAACTTCGTGAAGAAATGGGGGTGGCGTATTATGTTCGCTCATATAATGATCCTTCTCTTGATCATGGGTCATTTCAAATATCTGCCGGAGTAAATAATTCAAGGATTAAAGAGGTAATAGAAGAAATTCTTAAGGAGTGTACACGTTTAATTAAGGAAAAAGTAGAATTAAAAGAACTTAGTAAAGTAAAATCTTTTTTAATTGGTAATATGAAAATGTCTCTTGAGTCTACTGATGATATTGCCAACTTTTATGGCGGACAGGAACTAATGAAAGAAGAAATAAAAAACTTAGAACAAAAAATTAAAGAAATTAAAGATGTCTCAGTTTCTGATATCCAGAAAATGGCTAAATTAATTTTTCGAGAGAAAAATTTAAATTTAGCATTAATTGGACCATATAAAGATAAAGTATCATTCGAGCGAATTCTAAAATTCAAAAGTAATATGTAATTATGGTATGATAAAGGTATGAATCCCGTTAGAAGCCGCGATCGCAATTTAAAAGCCAGACAAAATATTATGAAAACAAATAATGAAAAATTAACAATTAATTTTAAGCAGAACACACTGATCGCGATCTGCTTCTAAGCGGGATGAATGATTTACCCAAAAATTTAAAGATTGATATTTCCATAAAATCAATTATCCGAATTCTTGTTGCGGTTTTTTTAATTTATGTATTAATGAAATTGACAAATATTATCCTTGTCGTCCTAACGGCAATTGTAATAGCCTCATTCGTTGAAGCTGCCTTAAATAAAATAAAACGTTATATTAAGAACAGAGTATTTGCGGTTTTTCTTCTTTATCTATTAGTAATTGGAATTTTTGTTGGTTTGGCATATGTTTTTGTTCCTGTCTTTGTTAGCGAAATGTCTGCATTGGTAGAATCCTTAGCTCAATATATTCCTAACAATAGTATTTTAAATACATTTCAAACTGATACATTATCTGGGGCTAAAGACGTAGTCAATTCTATTTCGAGTAATGCCTCGCTTGGGGAACTGATTTCAGATATTCAATCTTTAACAAAAAGTCTTTCTGGTGGCTTTGTGGAAATTTTTGGTAAGGCTTTTGGAGGAGTTATTAATTTTGGTTTAATTTTCATAATTTCATTCTATTTATCAATTAGTAAAGATGGTGTTGAAAATTTCTTACGAATAATTACTCCTATCAATAAAGAAGAATATGTTATTGGTTTATGGAAAAGGACCCAAAAGAAAATTGGATTATGGATTCAAGGTCAAATGCTATTGAGCGTGATTATTGGAATTTTAACTTATCTTGGTTTGACAAT
>CAYSSZ010000006.1:0-20715 GCA_964434095.1 uncultured Candidatus Saccharibacteria bacterium
TCAGCCGATAATAATAAAACACCCATATCAGGGTGTTTTATTATTACGGTGTGGAGATGGCGGGAATCGAACCCGCGTGCAAGAAGAAATCCTAGATAAATCTACATGTTTATTTTATTCCTTGGTTTTAAATGTTTATCATAGAGAACAAACAAGAAAGACAAACACCGAGCCTAGAAGTTTTTCGAAACAAATATCAGGCAAATATTTATTCTTAACCCGATAAATTTATGCCCTCATTTCTATATCGGATGTCTAGAATAAGAACATCGCTAGGACCTAAATTAGGCGCGAGCGAAAGCAAAATCTCTGACTGCAAAAGAGTACGGAGATAATACCTTGGCGACTTTGTTTGCACTTAGTCTTTTTCAAGAAGTTTTAAAAGATTCCTGAGTACTTTACATGCATATCTAAGATGATTCGTCCTGTCGAAGCCGATCATCCCCTCTATGAAATTTTCGAAGAAAATTACCTTTTATATTCCCTTTCCATTTCTCGGTCAAGATCACGCTTTTTAATGGTCTCTTTTTTATTATACATTTTCTTTCCACGACCGAGACCAATTGAAACTTTAATATAAGGACCCTTACTGTACAACATAAGTGGGATTAAAGTCAAACTTTTTTCTTTTATCGTATCAGCTAATTTTTTTATTTCTTTCTTTGATAATAACAATTTTCGGGTTCTTTCAGGATTATAAGTTTCATCAACATTTTTTGGCTGGTACGGCGGGATATTCATTCCAAGCATAAAAACCTCGCCCCCACGGACAATACAAAAACTAGCGCTAATATTACCTTGTCCATTTTTAATTGATTTAACTTCAAAACCTTGAAGCTTTATGCCGGCCTCAATTGTATCTTTAATTTCGTAATTAAAATGGGCTTTTCTGTTTTCTAAATAAATCGCCATCGGTTTATTTTAACACAATATTTTCGAAATTCTGTTTAATTTTATGGACTTGACAAATATAACTATTGTGATATATTTAAGCAAAATATATCTAAATGATAATCGTAAATAAAAACCGAAAATTTAATTATGAGCAAAGGCTTAAACCCTTGTTCGAAGCTATGGCTCGAGGCAAACGGATTAAATCTGTCCGGGTTTTCCGAAACTCGAAGTTTTCGGACGATCCTTCAAAAGATTTCTTTGTAAAAGATTTCATCGCAATATTTTACTGGAAGTCTTTTAACAAAGTACAAGGCAATTGGCTAGATTATATTGAAACAGATAAATCTAGCTTTGTTATTAATTATGTAAGAGATTTTGAACTTTATTAGGGGCTGTGAAATAACGCAACCCCTTTTTTATTTTCTTAAATTAAATTTTGATATTTCTAAAATTTTTTTATAGACACGATCTGATTCAATATCTTTCTCATGACTGTTAATAAGGCTTAGGTTGGGTAAATACGCCTCTTCGTGAATATAATTAAATGTGTAAGCGTATTTATTACGTATCTCTAAATATTTTTCGGCCATATTGGGTTCTTTTGTATTTTCATATAATTCTTTTGCATAAGAATAAAAATATTGAAGCTGAGCAATAAATTCCATAATAATTTTAGATTGTATTGGATGATTCTTAAGGTTATCCTGATTTTGATTTGCTTTATTCATCCCCCACATTCGAAGCAAGGCTTCAGCCGAAGCCCTTTCTGCCCCAATAATAACCTTGGGTAAAGAAATTTCTTTTCGCTCGCCAGATTTTGAATCTCTAAAATATTTTAGCGTCGGTAATTTACCCAAACGAATATTTTGTTTTATTCCCTCCAGTTTGCTTTCTAGATCTCCAAACTTTAGTGAAAAAGTTATATCCATTTCAATCCCCCCAAGATATTCATTTTGCTCTTCTTTGTCTAATACAAAAACACCATCAATTCCATTTTTAATATCATCCCATTTTGAAGTTGGAAAAATTCCACAGTTATTACCAAGCATCTTGTTATTTTCAATTACATCTAAAATACAAACTTCAAAAATTGAAGAAAGTTCTAAATTAAACTCTATTATTTCTCTTTGTTCTTCATCTAAACTATCAAGATTCTTTTCAAACATTTCTTGGGTTTTTAAAAGTTCCAATTTGTCTTGATCTCTGGTTTCTTTGGGAACATCTACAAAATCGTCAATTGTTGGACGAGGATGTTTTATGTAATATCTTTCTTTTTTATCGCTTAATATTTCCATCATATGTGGATCATCCTTAAGTGGTTTTGGTCCAAAATGAATAGGCCTATTTTCCCAATTTATCATATTTATATTTTATCATAAATTTTAGTTTTTCCATCATATTTTTTAAATTTTATTTTATGTTAAAATACAAATTATGACTAAACCAATATTAAATGTCTCCGGCTATCGTGGCGTCTGGGGAGAAACATTAACCCCTGAAATTATTACTAATTATTCAAAAGCTTTCGCTCGTTTTACAATCGAGGATACAGGCAAAACTAATCCAACAATTCTCATTGGACGTGATGGTCGCCAAACAGGACCCCAAGTTAGAGAGATCATTATTAAAGAATTATTAGCTATGGGCATAAATGTTGTTGATGGGGACATTCTACCAACACCAACAGTTATTTTTTCTGTTCGTCATCACAATTATGATGGAGGAATTATTATCACTGCTAGCCATAATCCGATAGAGTACAATGGTTTAAAATTTATAAATAAAAAAGCTCTCTTTACGTCTGGTCCAGAAGTGGAAATAATAAACAATTATTATCAAGAAGGTTTTCAAGAAAATAAAAACACAGAACAAGGAATCTTAACAAAATATGAAAATTTTCCCACCGAACACATTGACGAGATATTGAATAATGTAAATTTATCTGCAATTAAAGCTAAAAAATTTAAAGTACTTTCAGATATGATTAATGCTTCCGCTTGTGTCATGGATTCATATCTTTTTGAAAAATTAGGTGCAACATTTATTCCAGTTAATGGAGAACCCAATGGTCAATTTGCTCATCGGCCAGAACCACTTCGCATAAATCTTGAAGAAACTATGAAAATTTCTCGTGAATCAGGGGCTGATATTGGTTTTATTCATGATCCCGATGCTGATCGTCTGGTATTAATTGATGAAAACGGCGAAGTCGTTCTTGAAGAATATACTCTAGCTCTATCAATTTTCAATGTTTTATCAAAAAATCCTGGCCAGCCAGCGGTGATTAATCTATCTACTTCACAAATGAATATTGATGTTGCTCAAAAATTTAATAGTCCGTGTTTTAGCACAGCTGTCGGTGAGCCAAATGTTGTTTTAGGAATTATTGAAAATAAAGGAATTATCGGAGGAGAAGGAAACGGGGGAGTTATATATCCAAAAATTAATTTGGTTAGGGACGGATTTGTTGGTATATGTTTAATTCTGGAACTTCTCGCTGAAACAGGTAAGACTTTATCTGAATTAATAAAAGAATTGCCAAAATACTATATCAAAAAAGATAAATGGCCAGTAGCGGGAAGCATAGAAGAAATGATTTTAAAGCTTAAGAAACACTACCCGGAAGCTAAAACTAACGAATTAGATGGAATCCGTTTGGATTTCCCTGACAAAACGTGGCTCCATCTTCACCCGTCAAATACCGAACCAATAGTTAGGTTGTTTGGGGAAGCAACAACTGAGGAAAAAATAGAAAAATTGTTCGCCGAAGCCAAACAAGTTATTTTTCAATAGTATAATCTCCCACTTTTGTTCGAACTATTTGATAAGCAAGGGCAGGAACACCAATCTCCTGCCCTATTTCGTGAGCCAAACTTCGTGCGTAAAATCCACTTCCAGATGAAATTTTTAAAGTCATTGTTTTAAAAATTTCTTTTTCTATGTCTCGGATTTCTTTTTGCCAACTTTCAAATATTTCTTTTTGTCTAAAATCTCCTTTTACTATTTCGGTAGCTACCTTTACTTTTTCTAATATTTCTTCACCACTGATATTTCCTTCTCTTATAATTTCAATATTATCTATAATTACTTTGTGGGTTGGTATTTCTATTTCATTTAACTTGCCTTCTCTTGCCCATGCAAAAAGTGGCCTGCCACTTACTGTTCTTGAAGAATACGGCGGGTATTTTTGATTAATTTGTCCAGTAAATTTTCTTATAGTTGTATTTATGGAGTCAAAAATAGTATTTGAGGAGGTCTCCCACCGGCTCCCGCCCCCCTCGTCCCCGCCTGCGCCAAGGCTTTGGCGGGCAGGCGAGGACCTTTCAAATACTGTTTTTGACGAAATATTATTGCTTGTTACCTTCCCCAATAAATCATATGTATCTGTCGAAAAACCAAACAAAACTGTTAATTCATATTCTTTGGGTAATTTGAGATATTCATCTTTATTTTGACATTCATCTCCAACCAATAGAAGCAACACCCCTTCGGCTAGTGGATCTAGTCGGCCAGCATAAGTTATCGGCATATTTTCGAGCTTATTGTTTTTTCGACGAATCTCCTTGATACAATCCAGTGGAGTTTGACCTATTTTTTTATAATAATTTATTAATTTATCCATTTCTAAACAAAATTTATGAATATTCTGATTGATAATATCTGATTTTATAATACATAATTCTTTAAATTATAACTATATTTATTACAACACAAACACTTGCTATAATATCACGAATATGATATTATCAATTCCAGATAGGTAATCTATTTTATTTCTATCGGTAACACAAAAATTGAGAGAAAGGATAAACAATCAAATAAGATCTTCTGAGGTTAGAGTAATCTCAAGCGATGGCCAAAATTTGGGCGTTTTGAGTTTGAAGGACGCTTTACAAAAAGCCAGTGAAGAGGGTCTAGATTTGATCGAAATTTCTCCTAATTCAGTTCCCCCAATTGCCAAAATAGCAGATTACGGAAAATTCAAGTACGAGCAAAATAAGAAAAATAAGAAAAATAAACTCGGAGCTAAAACGACCGAAACTAAATCTGTTCAGGTCAAAATTGGAACAGGTGAAAATGATTTAGCTCTAAAGGCTCGAAAAGCTTCAGCTTGGTTAAAAGAGGGGCACCGAATAAAGATTGAGTTGTTTCTTTCTGGTCGTTCAAAGTATATGTCAGATGTTTTCTTAAAAGAACGGTTAGATCGAATTTTGAACTTGATTACGACAAATTTTAAAATTGCCGAAGGTTATAAAAAGGGTCCTAAGGGTCCAATAATTACAATAGAAAAAGAAAAATAATATGAGTATTAAAACAAATAAATCTTTAACTAAAAGATTAAAAATAACAAAAAATGGTAAAATTTTAGCCCGAACTCCTGGCTTTAATCATTTCAACGCCAAACAATCTAGGAGTAAACAGTTAAATGGTAAAAAATCAAGTCATTTTGCTATATCAAATAAAAACAAAAGAACTTTTTTAGCCACATCAAATTAAATTTATATTAATAATTAATATTTCTAGAAACTAGAAACTAGCCACTAGAACCTAATCTATGTCACGAGTCAAAAGAGGTACGATAAAAAATAAAAGAAAAAAAAATATTCTAAGCCAAACTAAGGGTTTTCGTCATGGCCGTAAATCAAAAGTTGCACAAGCCAAAGATGCCCTAAAGCATGCTGGAAGTTATGCTTTCGCACATCGCAAAGACAAAAAGGCAGACATGCGAAAACTTTGGACAGTTCGTATAAATGCTACTACTAGAGAATTTGGCATTCCCTATAGCAAATTTATTGATGGTTTAAAGAAAAAGAAAATAGGCCTTGATCGTAAAATTCTATCTGAATTAGCCCAAAACAACAAAGACACATTTAAGAGAATCGTTGAAAGTATCTAAACAAAAATCAGTCCTATCATGGACTGATTTTTGTTTTAAATATCCATACCCGGTATGGATATTTTTTAACATTCTAGGACAACTTCTTCTTCATGTGTAGGTGTATAAGCTTTAACCCCTAAATTGTCATGCAATTTTTGAGCCAAGTACATAGCCGACCTTGGTTCGCCCATGACAACAAAAACTTTTTTTAATGTTTGGCTAGTATGCGAAATAAAATCAAGTAAATTATCTGAATCCTTATGTCCCGAATAGCCATCTATCATTACAACCTTAGCTCGAATCTTAACATCTTCACCTAAAATTCTTACTATTTTAGCCCCATCCTTTATTGTTCTACCTAAAGTGCCCATAGTTTGATACCCAGTTAACAAAAGAGTATTTTGTTTAGCAGATAAATAATTTTTTTCATGGTGAATTACCCTCCCCCCGTTAGACATACCACTACCAGCAATAATTATTTTGGGCGAAGGCACTTCTCGGATTCCTTTTGATTCTTCTGTCTCATCAGTTAAAATTAATCCAGGAAATTCAAACAATTTGTCTCCATCTCTAATTAATTTTTGAGCAGTCTGATTGAAATTTTTCTGATATTTTAAATAAATCTCTGTTAATTTGATTGCTAAGGGTGAGTCTAAAAAAATAGGCATTTGGGGAACTAACTTGTTCTCAACTAATGAATTGATTTCATATAAAAGTTCTTGTGTTCGCTCTAAGGAAAATGCTGGGACAATTAAAACACCTTTATTTTTATAATTTTCTTCAATAATCTTTCTTAATTTATTCTTACGCTCATCTCGATTTTCATGATTACGATCACCATAGACTGATTCTGTTATTAAATAATCAATATTGGATATATTTTCTGTATCAGGTAATAGTGGTGAAGGCGAATTACCTAAATCCCCAGTAAATAATATTTTTTTATCATTATAGGTAACCTCGATCATAGCTGAGCCCAAGATATGTCCAGCATCTTTTAAAACAAATTGAAAACCATGATCAACATTAATTTTTTGGCCATAGTCAAAAGTTTCCCATAAGTCCATGGCTTTATCTATATTTTCAACACTATATATTTCATTGAGATCATATTCTTTATCATGAGATAAAATATGAGAGGCATCATCAAGCATTGGCCGAGTTATATCTTTTGTCGGTGGGGTTGAAATAATTCTTCCTTTAAAACCATCGTTGATTAATTTTGGAATCCTTCCAATATGATCAATGTGTGCATGAGTTATAAATAAAATATCAATAGTACTCGGATCATAAGGAAAGTCTTCCCAGTTTTGATCATCTACAAATTTTTGACCTTGGATTAAACCACAATCAACTAAGAATTTTTTACCATTGCCCTCTAATAAAAAATTGGCACCTGTTACAGTCCCCGCGCCACTGCAAAATGTTAGTTTAAGATTTTTCTCTTTATCCATTGAGCTTATTATACATTAGTTTAATACATTTTGGAATCAATTTATTTTAAAATTACAGTGCGAAGAAAAATTATAAAATTTTACGAGTAGGTGTGGGCGCGCGCTCCGACCTTGGTCGGAGTAGGGATAAGCGAGTAAAATTTTATACTTTTTCTTAACACAAACAAAAAAATCCTTCTTTTTTACAGAAGAATTTTTTATTAGGATTATTTGAAAGATATTACCATAGCATTTTACGCTAGGTGGGACAACGGATGAAACAAATTTGTTAACGTAATATGTTTACAGTTCTGTTGCAAAACAATTTATCCCTAAAAAAATCGATCTAGGTAATAAAATTCAAATAACCCTACTTAAAGTATACAAAAGATTTAATGGTCTGCAAGTATTTTTAGGTGCTGAGCACATTATTGACAATTGTTCAAGTAATATTTAAGGTTTTAAATAGAAAAACCTCTTAATTTTTTTATGTAAGGAGAAACAGTTATATCATTAATATCCTCAGGTTTTATTTTCGCTTTAGAAAAAATCTGTTTTTCTATTTCCTTGATATTTGCATTAAAAAATATTCTTTGTTTTTCATCAAAAGACTGTTTATGATTTTCATATCTTTTCTTTGCTTCCAAACTTCTTTCATCAACAGATACAACACCATTTGGTGAAACTCGATTGTCAGCATAAATACATATTTTTTCTTCTAAACTACCTATTTTTTTTATTTTTTCAATTAATTTTGGATCGAAACCTTTTATTAAATCTATTATTCTAGTATTAATTTTTAATTCTTGAGCTATGGCAACATTTGCCAAATGTTCATCAGGTCCATATTTTTCAATATATTCATTTTTTATTATTTGCCAATACTCTCTACCTTGGGGGTAATTTTCTTCAGGGAAATAATCGAGGTCAAACTTAATTATATTACCCATATCATGAAGCAAACATGCCCTGATAAGGTTGTCTTTATCAATTTTGGTCTCTAGGTTGTCATTTATTAAGTTTGCAACCGCTGCTACTCTTAACTGATGGACGGCCAAAAGAGGGGTTATTTTATATTCAACATATAACTCCGTTACATCTAGCATAATAAAGTATTTTGATACGAATATTGAAAATTATTCTTCTTTTTTATGAGACTGAGTAAATTTTTCGTGAGTT
This sequence comes from uncultured Candidatus Saccharibacteria bacterium, assembly GCA_964434095.1. Taxonomy (GTDB): domain Bacteria; phylum Patescibacteriota; class Minisyncoccia; order Phycocordibacterales; family UBA9973; genus UBA8515. The sequence goes on from CAYSSZ010000006.1 coordinate 8,386, forward strand.
GCTTCATAAGAAAAGAGTTCAGCCTCAGAAAACCAATGATAAATCTCCTGCTCTGCTTCTTCGGCATTTCCAGAAGCATGTATAATATTTGGTACTCCCACATGGTTTTGATCAGCATATGTAAAACTCATGTGAGCATAATCTCCCCTAATTGTTCCTGGTAATGCTTCCTTTGGTTCTGTTGAGCCAACCATTTTACGTATTAAAGCTACTGCCTCAATCCCTTCAAGTACAAAAGCAATAATAGGGCCTTGATCCATCATTTGCAAGGTGACATCAAAAGTATTTTTTCCTCGACGAGAAATCATTTTCCCAATATCCTCATAATGCTTAAAGTACTGGTCATAACTTGGTTGAAGCATTTTAGCTCCAACAATTTTCAATCCGGCTCTTTCAAAGCGGTGTAAAACTTCCCCGACAATACCCCTTTGAACAGAATCAGGTTTAAAAATGATAAGTGAACGTTCTATATTATTTGTCATATTGTATATTTACTATTTATAATTATTCACGATAACACAAAAAAACTTCTAACTCAAGAAAAGTTTATTGACGATATTTGGCCATTATTTCTTCTTCAACTTCTTCTCGAGGACGCCCATATTTAAGATATGATAATTCTTTGATTTTTTCTGCAAATTCGGGATTACCTTTCGGTGCCATACTCCAATGTGAATACATATTAAAAGGTTTTGTTGGCTGACCATTTACTAGCAAATTAACAACAGAATTAAAATTATCTAGTTTAATAATATCTTGAGCTGAAAATGTGGGCTTGAATCTTTGTTCAACATAGTTTGCGTCTTCTGTACTAATACGATAAACAACCATATTGCCAACATTACCAAAAACGGAGTTTTTAATTCCCTCTTCTAGTTGGGAGATATATTGATGAGCCATATTAAGAGATAAATGATACTTACGTGCTTCAGAAAGAATCGATGAAATAGAATCTGTGGTAATGTTTTGAAATTCATCCATATAAAGATAAAAATCATTCATTTTTTCTCCTGTTTTCATATCAGCTCGCGACATAGCAGCCATTTGAATTTTTCCTACTAAAAGAAGACCTATTAAGTTAGCATTGATATCTCCCAATCTTCCTTTCGACAAGTTGACCAATAAAATTTTCTTATTATCCATAATTTCACGGAAATTTAAAACTGACTTCTCTTGAAGGACAACGGGTCTCATAATGTCATTTGAGATAAAATTATCAAATTTAGAAGTAATGTATGGGACAAAGTTAGCAATTGACTGATCGCCGGTTGTTTTTTCGGCATTTTTCCAAAATTCAACAACAATAGGATTGCGACATTTTTCTAAAAGAGCATGGCGATATTCTTCATTCCCCAATATTCGGCCAATTTCAAGTAAGGTGGCATGATTGTTTGGATCATCCATCGCTAAGAAAGCTGAGTTTTTAAAATATTGTTCAAACATCGGTCCACCAGTAGCTTTCATGTCGAAAAGTTTATTAAAGATACCCATCAATTCATTAACCACAAACGTTTTTTGTTCTGGAAAATTTGGATCATATTCAAGCATATTAAGCCCCATCGGTCGAGCTGTATAAGCAGGGTCAAAATAAATAACATCATCAATTCTCTCTTTCGGCACATAGCTTAAAATCTGCTGAATGTCACTACCGTGAGGATCAATAAAACAACACCCCTCACCATTTTGGATATCTTGAGCAATCATATTTTTAAGAATAGTAGTCTTACCCGTCCCAGTTTGCCCAATGACATAAAAGTGTCGTAGGCGGTCTTCTGGGGCCATATGAATCATCGTTTCTCGCCCACGATAATTATTTACTCCCAATACAATACCTTCCGTTCCCATTTCTATCGGTGCCGGGGCCGACCCCGATCTAGCTGTTTTCAGCTGAGCTGAACCTTCTATTCCATATGGAAAATGAAAAATAGTAGCAAGTTCCTTAAGGTTTAAGGGCATAGCATAACGATCATTAAAAGAACGATAAGAAAAGTCATGGATTAAATTGTGCAGTTCTCTTCCTTTTGGATGTTCAAACTCTAAACCATTACGGCCAGATTCATTAAACTGATTAAAGGAGGATTCTATTTCATTTAAGATTTGTTTGGCACGCTCTTCACTATGAGACGATGTAACAATTCGTATACTAGTTGCCATAATAGTACTTTTTATCTTTTCATTAATATACTCTATAGCTTTATCGTCTATCTTTTTTTCTTCTTTTTTCTCAGTTGATCCAAAGACTAAATCACTAAAGACTGATTTAAATTCTTTGGCCACTTGTCGAGTAAGAGATTTGGCATCTTTTACAGACATTCCTTCTTTTACATCTTTTAAAATGGTATTAAATTTGTGGGAAATCTCATCATCTTCTGGGCAAATTGTAAACTGAATAGAAGCACCTTCTCCTTCTTTTTTTAATTTAGTAAATGTATTGAGAATAATATTTAATGGATCATGATCAATATTATCATAAAGCTTAATCGGAAAAACTTCATGACTAACAAGCTTGGCATATGATCCAGCAACAGCTCCTTCTTCAAAGAAAATATTATAATCATCTGGTACTTCAAGAATTCTAGCATTTGGATGAACTCCTAAAAGCTGTTTCTCAAATAGATCTGCTTTATTTGAAGGAACAGATGCATAAAAAATAAATTGATCACTATTTTCTGATAAAGCAATTTCCAGGGTAAAATGATTTCGATTATTGTTCTGCCGACCTTCTCCAACAGAATGCATCCCGGAATAAAATTGTTCCATCATTCCCAGTAATTCTCTTAAATTTTTCTTTTCCCCCTCCTCTGCTTCAGGTAAAGATATTTCAAATAATTTCATATCAAGAGATCTAAAAAGTGGAGTTCCTTCTTTTAATCCCGGCACTTGATGAGTGGTATAAAGATATTGAACAAGAAAACGATGAAAATCGTCATCAATATGAGGATTATTTAATTTTTCAATAACCGAGAGAGTATTACTAATACCATTGGACAACAAAAATCCTAGTAATTCTTCCATTTTGTTGTCGTGTGCCTCAGGCTTAAGACGTAAAACTAATTTTTCAATTTGACTTTCTTTTATAACTACATCTTTATGTAAAACCTCAGCTGGTTCAAATTTTTTATATTGTTCAACAATATCATGAGCTAATAATTCTTTATTCGCCTCTTGTCCCTTTTCGGTGATAGCTCTTTCACGTTCAGCTAAATGAGCACGTAAATATTCTAATTCTTCTTCAGGACTTTTAAATTTAGGCGCATTGTCAAAATTTAAATTAAAATTTCCATTCATATGATTATTATTATATCACAAAAAAAATGATTATTAGGATTTTTTAATATTTGGTAAGAATTTCAGCCTGATTTTCAGTAATTAAAATTGTGTGTTCAAAATGAGCTGAATGAGATCCATCAGCTGTTCGAATAGTATAGCTATCACCACTACTTACAATATCGTCCCTGCCGAGATTTAGCATAGGCTCTATGGCTATAACCATTCCGGGAACCAATTTTTCTCCCTTTCCTTTTTTACCATAATTTGGAACAAACGGATATTCATGGACTTCGCGACCAACACCATGACCTGCTAATTCACGAACAATTCCATAACGACCAGCAACAAAAGTTTCGATGGCATTACCAATATCACCAACACTTGCTCCGTTTACAGCAGCCCAAATTCCTGCTTCTAGTGCTTTTTTTGTATCATCAATTAATTTTTGGTCCTTACGAGATATTTGACCAACAGGTACAGTTACAGCATGGTCAGTAAACAAACCCTTATAATTTAAACCCAAATCTAATGAAATAATGTCTCCTTCTTTTAAGATTTTTGTCTCTTTTGGTATACCATGAACAATTTCATTATTAATTGACGTACATAAAGTTGCAGGATAAGGTTTATCATCCGGCCTCGATTTATAATGCAAAAAAGCCGGTTTATCACCTCCATCAACAATTAATTTATAAGCAAACTGGTCTAATTCTTTAGTTGATATACCTGGCCTAACTTGCGTGACAACTTTTTGTAAAATTTGAGCCAAACGTTTTCCTCCTTCTCTTAATAATTCAATCTCTTCTTTAGTTTTAATAATTACTGGCATATAAAAAGACTATCATTAAATACCCTTAAAAACAATCCTTAAATAAAGTTTTGTTTCTCGAAGACAAAAAAGAAGATCGTTTGAATATATCCAAGGTTATATTATTTAATTACTGAGCCAATAAAGTTTTTGTTATCCAAATAATTTCCTAAATTATTTATTTTTTGACCATTCATTATAACTACCTCAAGGCCTAAGTCCTTAGCTTCGCGCGCTGCCACAGGATCAAAAGGAGCATTAATGCCTGGTTGCCACTTTTTAGGTAAAATTGAAAGAAAATCTGACCAAGAGCTTTTAGTAATTTTCCATGCATTTTTATATTTATGAGGATCCTTATCATAAACATAATCAATATTTGATAAATTAATAATTTTTTTAGCTTTAATACTTTTAGCTACTCGTACTGCCGCCAAATCACTACTATTACCTGGCTTAAAGCCTCCGCCAATGATAATTGGCTTCTTAGTTTTAGGTAAGATTTCTGGGTCTAATAAAATTTTTTCATAAGCTTTGTTTGCAAAACAAATTCGGACTAATTCTGCGTTAATACGGGTCGCCATAATCCCCAACCAATCTAACTCTTCTTCTTTTGGTTTAACAATTTGTCTAACAGATTGATTGTATTTTCGAATGAGTTTGCCTCCTCCTGTAATGATAATAAAACGATAACCATTGTCAATATAATTACAAATTAATTTAATAAATTTTTTCAAAAAAACGACATCAACTTCATCAGGCACAATTAAAGAACCTCCTAGTGAGATAACTATAGTTTCTTTTTTTTTCATAAAATATTTTTCAACTTATTAATAATATCAAGACTTATCTCTTCAATTAATCTTTCTCCGTCAATATCGATGTACTTGAAGCCTGATTTTTCTTTCAAAAATTGACTTGCGGGTAAAACGTTTTCATTATAATATTTGAGTCTAGAAATAATAGCCTCTTCTTTATCATCTGCCCTAGCTCGAAGTAGCATCCTTTTTTTGACCTCTTCATCACTGACTTCTATATTTATAACAATAGTATTGTTGCGATCATAGAATTTTAATATTTCAACCACATTTTGAGCCTGCTCTTCTGACCTAGGAATTCCATCAATAAAAAGATAATCCTCATCTTTTAAATTGTTTAATAAATTAGACACAAACAAGCTATTGGCAATAATGTCTGGTACTAATAGACCCTGACCAATTATGTTCCCAATTTTATTTTGAGCACAACCCTGGCCTTTCATAAAGTCACGAAAAATATCCCCCATTACGAAAGAGTAAATATTAAGTGATTGATTTTCTTTAATAATAAATTCTTTTAATAATTCTATTTGTGTTCCCTTTCCTGACCCTGATTTACCTAAAAAAATAAATGTTTGTGGTTTCATTAAGTATGATTATACACTAATTTATAACAAATAAAAAAACCCTATTTATAAGGGAAAGATAAGTAAGGTGTTTAGGTAAAATTTTCTAAAAACTAATCACTAGAAACTAGAAACAAGAAACTAATCTAATATTCTCGCATTGAAAGTTGTGCTTCGATTTTTTTTATTAAATCAAGAACAACAGAAACAACAATTAATAGGGCTGTACCACCAATAGCCAAAGCTGAAATATTTGTTATTGCCTTTATTATTAATGGCAAAACAGCAATTAAGCCTAGGAAAATTGCTCCAATTGTTGTCACTCTGTTTAAAATTTTAGTAACATATTCTTTTGTTGCTGGCCCTGGACGAATTCCTGGAACAAAAGCTCCGTTCTTTTGAAGGTTAGTTGATAGTTGTTCTGGGTCAAAAGTGACAGCCGTGTAGAAATAAGTAAAGAGAAAGACAAAGATAAAGTATACCAATGAATAAAGCCAAGGATTATTTACAAACCAAATTAATCCGTCAGAAATGCTTTTTAAAATTGAATTACTAGATGTAGCTAAAAAATTTCCAGCCAATTGTGGGAACAACAATATTGATAGAGCAAAAATAATAGGGATAACACCTGCTTGGTTTACTCGAATAGGTAAATAAGTTTGTGTCCCGCCCGAGACATGCGTTCCTCGAACTTGCTTAGCGTATGTTACCGGTATAGGTCTTTCTGCTTCAGTTACAATTACTACACCCGCAACAATAACTATTCCCACAACTAGGAACAGAAGATAAACTGGTAATTGAGCCATATCAAAAGTAAAGAAAAATTGAGAAACCACTTGGGGCATTCGTGCAACAATACCAGCAAAAATTATTATTGAAACACCATTTCCTATACCAAATTCAGACATCAATTCTCCTATCCACATAATAAGCATTGACCCTGCTACAACCACCGATAAATTTACTATTGTGTCAAATATACCTGACTCAATAATGATACCTTGTTTTTTGAATAATAATAAAAGTGAAAAACCTTGAATAATAGCCAAGGGAACAGTCAGGGCACGACTAATTTGAGTGAATTTTTTACGTCCAATTTCACCATCCTCATGATACATAGCCTTAAGCTTTGGAGACATTATCGTCAAAAGTTGCATAATGATCGATGAGGTAATATAAGGACCAACGCCAAGCATAATGATCGATAATGCAGACAATCCTCCCCCTGAAAAAATATCCAAGGTGCCCATAAACTGATTGTTGGTTAAAAATGATTGAAGCCTGATAGTATCTATCCCTGGAATAGGTATAGCTGAAAGTAATCTAAAAACGACTAAAGCGCCCAGAATAAACAAGATCCTATTTCTTAAAGACTTGTCAGTGAAAATCATTTTTATTTTTATTAACAAAGATTCCATAATTTATTTTAAACGAAATTCGCTTGTTCTTTAAAGATAAATGCAGTCTATACTTATTTACTATCGATTATTTTTCCACCAGCTTTTTCTATTTTTATTTGAGCTGCTTTTGAAACCTTACAATCATTAAAATTCAATTTAACTGTAATATCTCCATTCCCTAGTATTTTGACTTTTGGTAATTTGCCCGCAGATTTTTTAATAATTTTATTATCAGATAAAAATTGTGGGCTTACTGTTGATCCTGATGAAAGAACATTTAATCTTCCAATATTAACAGGAGTGTATTTACTAGAAAAACCCTTAAAACGATACCCACGCAATTTGGGAATTTTCTTAATTATATCTCTCATTTGTGGACGTCTTTTATTACCGGCTCGAGCTGTTTGTCCTTTACCACCACGCCCTGATGTCTTACCACGAGTCCCTCCTCGACCAATCAAACGAGATTTTTTATTTGGATGTTCTCTTTTTAGGGAAATTGTTTGCATATTAATTAGAAATTGTTGCTTATAAAAGCTCTTCTTCTTTGGTTAAAATTTTAATATTTTCAATATTTTCAATAGATAAGTCTTCAATTTCCGCTGGTTTTATTTTTGATCCTAATTTTGATAGAGCTAAATATGCAACCCTAGCATTATTTAATTTATTTTTACTACCCGAATTTAATTTAGCGGTAACATTCTTAAGCCCTGCTAAAGACAACAAGTCACGAACAGTACTTCCAGCAACTAAACCTTTTCCACGATTAGGAAACATGTACAATTTTGAACTTGAAAACTTAGCCGAAACTTCATGCTCGATAGACATATCCTTACTTGTATTTATTTTAAACATATTTTTTTTGGCTTGCTTCAAGGCTTTGTTGATGGCAACCGCTGTGTCTCCTCCCTTACCAGTACCAAGTCCAATAGATCCTTTTTTATCACCGATAGCAAGTGCTACTGCAAATGTCATTCGGCGACCACCAGCCACAACACGAGTAACCCTTCGAATTGAAACTATTTTTTGATCAAATTCTGGTTTTGGTTTTTCAAAAGTTGGCTTTCTGTGATCTCCTCCATCCCTCCTTCCGCCACGACCCCGTGCTGAATTACCTTTAAAAGATGTAGGGTTATATACCCTAGCCTTTTTAGGGTCAGAAACTGGATTATTATTTTCTTTTATATTTTCGTCTGTCATTTTAATAAATAAATTCTGTTAAACTAAAATACTAAACCTGATTCTCTGGCTGAATCAGCTAAAACTTTAATTCGGCCAATATATTTAAAACCGTTGCGATCAAATCGAACTTCTTTAATTCCTAAGGTTATTGCTTTTTTTGCTATTTCGTTTCCAACTTGTTTTGAATGTTCGATTTTTGTTCCCTTTTTTAATTTAACATCTGAAAAGGAAACAAGAGTACTGCCAGTTAGGTCATTAATAATTTGAGCATAGATATGACTATTTGAACGATAAACAGAAAGCCGTGGACGTTTTTCTGTCCCAACTATTTTTGTTCGAATTTTTTTCTTTAGCCTTATTCTTTTTTCTACTTTATTGTTCATAATTATTTTCAAATTTTCTAATCACTAATCACTAATCTATGATGCTTTCTTTCCTTGTTTTCGTCTAATAACTTCATCAATATATCTAAATCCTTTACCTTTATATGGTTCAGGTTTTTTCTTGGCCCTAAGCTCGGCAGCAAATCGTCCAACCAATTCTTTATCAATTCCGCCAACAGTGATGTTGTTTTTTTCTGCCGTGACCGTCAAATTTTCAGGAATTTCAACTTTTACTGGATGAGAGAAACCTAGAGCTAAATTTATAGTTTTTCCAGATATCTCTGATTTAAAACCAACACCTTCTAAAATAAGCTTTTTAACATATCCTTCGTTTACTCCTATTATCATATTTTTCAAATGAGAAGCATATGTTCCCCAGAGGGCTTTAATTTTACGATCTTCTTGATTTTCGCAAACAAGATTAATTTCATCACCCTTAATATTAACTAAAATATCCTTAGGAAACTCTCTAGCCAAAGATCCTTTTGGTCCTTTAACACTCACCAAACCACCAGATATTTTAACTTCTGTGCCTTTGGGTATTGTTATAATTTGTTTTCCTATTCGTGACATATAATCTATATATTTTGTACGTTTGTTAAATTATTTATAGTGAGCTTGTCAAACTACCATATTTTAAATAATGCCTCCCCTCCAACTAATTCTTTTCTTGCTTGTTTATCTGTCAAAATTCCTTTTGGAGTAGAGAGAATGAGACTGCCGTAACCATTACGAACATATTTTAAATCTTTAACTCCATGATAAACCCTTCTTGATGATTTTGAAACACGTTCAACTTCATTTATTTTAGGTTGTCCATCCTGATAAGTTAATGTTAATTCAAGAACCGGAAAACCATTTTTTGTTTTTTTATTCAATGAAGATAAATAGCCTTCTTTAACAAGACATTCGGCAATGGCGAGTTTTAGCTTAGAGAAAGTAACAACAACCGACTCATGTTTGGCTCGGCTAGCATTCTTTATTGTATTCATCATGTTTGCAATTTGATCCATCCCGTATGAAATTATTTATGTTTTATTACTTACTGACCTTTATTTTATTACCTTATTAATATTTCTATTATTTATTCTCCGTTATGAACGAGAATCTGAAGATTCTCTATTTCATACGGGATCCATTCATTACCAAGATGACTTTCTAACGCCAGGCAACATTCCTTCATTAGCTAACTCTCTAAAACAAATTCGACAAAGCCCGAAATCACGCATATAAGCATGTCCTCGTGAACATCGAAAACAACGATTTGTTTTTCTCGTGCTAAATTTTTGTTTCTTTAAATGTCTTGCTGTAACAGATGTTTTTGCCATTTGGATTAGGTTCTAGTAACTAGGTTCTAGTTTCTAGATAATACATTAATCTACTAACTACTAGTCACTAGAAACTAGAAACTAGTCACTAATTTGTGAGGTGATATCTCGTTATGTTTCTCAAATACTTTATATTTTAAGCACTTGAGGAGAATAACGGATCCTGTCTCACATCTGCCAATACTAGCAAATATGTCCTTGGCTGTCAACAAAAAAAAGCCCGAGGGGGCTTTTTATCGATGTATAACCAAAATCCCGTTTCGGCCATCGACTCCACCCTTTTGGGTAAATTCAGTATGGCTCCATAAACCAGGATCAGAGTAAGTATCAATCCCATCAAAATTAATTTTTTCTGGTGGAACTCCAAAATTTGAAAAATTACCGAGAATAATAGATTTAAGAGATATTCCTCCATGTTCTTTCCCATAAGGTACAGCACTTTTTCCATAGCGCGTGATTAAGTAATCAAGCATCTTTTTATTATTCTTTCCATGAACCGGATTATTGGCGCTATAAGCATAAGAGGAGGCAGAAATGCCACATAAAACAAAAACTTCGTAGTGGTCAAGATCATCAACATAAAACATTAAATCGTCGATCACTCCTTCATGATGTCGTGATTTCTTACCAGTCAAAATCCTTGATTTGTCTATCAAAGAAGCTAAACCGGCATGTGCCATGATTAATTTATCTTTGGACAAATCATGGAAGATAATAACAGGGCAATCAGCTGTACACATAAAACCAGCTGAATCCTTCGGGATAACCATTCCATCGGTCTTGTAATGACGAAAAACTTGTAATCCAAATTTTTCTAACATAAAAGATTCCGTGAAATCTTTATCCTCACATATTGCTCCCGTAAAACCGGAAACATTAGGGTAATATAAGTTTTGTAATCCCTGATCTTGCAGTGAAACGAAGATGTTTATGTGGTCATGAAAATCTTCTTTCCAATTTCGAGGCTTCCCATAAATCAATATTTGGGCATTTTTTGATGCCCAAACCATCGGCTCGACATGATCATAGCAAGGCAAATGGCCCTGATATTCATGCATCAAATCCAAATTAGCTTCTAACTCCGAAGCATTTATCTGGTCAACAACGTTTTCTGGCATAATATTATTTTTTAAAGGTTATTTTAACGAAATATAACAGATATAATAATTTTTGCAAATGTCAAAAAATTTTATTGATATAGGTTTATAACATCAACAATAAATGCTATGATCTAAATTATATAAATTTAATTTTTTAAAAATGAAATTTTCAATTTTAGACTGGAATATCCAAGGAACAAAATATTTCACCCAAACAAAATTTAAAAAAGTTAGACCAATTTTAAATAAATCAAAAGCTGATATTTTTTGTATTCAAGAAGGACAGGATCTTTTTACTGAAATAAGAAATATGAGTAAGTTTAAAGAATTTCATCTAGTTTTTTCGAAAGAAAATAAAGATGGTTCTAATGTTATTTTGAGCCGTTTCCCTATTACTAATTATGGCGAATTCAATCCAAATTTATTTACCAATATAACTTTGGGTAAAATTCTTTGGGCCAATATTCAAATTAAAGAAAAAAATATTCGAATTTATAATTGTCATTTTGAAATAGATGGTATTGGTCCAAAGGAAAGAATAGAATTATTAAAATTTATTATTACTAATTCGAAGGACCATAAAGGAGGAGTAATAATTTGTGGAGATTTAAATACTACCATTCCGGCAAATGGAGTTGGAAGAAAAATAGTACAATTGATTCACGGAGAACCCTTTAAAAGTTTGTTTATTAAAAAGAGATACATGAACAAGGATGAGAGATATTCTTTTCTCGAAGAAGCAAAACATGGTGGGTTCGAGGATGCTTTAAATATAGAGAGGTCAACATGGAGGGTTGATAAAATTAATTGGCAAATATTTAATTTAAAACTTGATTGGTTTCTGTTCCGTGGTTTAAAAATCAAAAAAATAAGAGTTGGTAGATTTATTTCCGACCACCGGTCTATTTTTGTTAAATGCTCAACATAAGTACTAAAAAAATATAAGAACTCTATTTTATTTATTAGATTTCAAAAATGAAATTATCTTTTGAATATCTTTCTCTGAGATATGCTTTTTAAAATATGATTTTGTCATATTTTTTGGATAATGCTCAATTGGAGTAGATATGACATATAAGTCGTGTTGATTTTTTATAAATGCCTCGGTAACTGCTTTGAAATTTATTGTATCATCTGCAAAATTGCCCATTAAAAAATGGGGTAATTTATGAAACTTTATTTTTTTATCATAATTCATTAATAGTCTTAAAACTGTAAAAAATGTTTTTGGATCAATATGTTCAATTATTATATTTATCCTATCTTCTGGGTAATCCGTTTCTCTTTTGATAAATTCTTTATATGTCTTTGATGTCCATATTTGCTTTTCAATCTTTGCTCTATTTATTATGTCCAAAACATTTGTAATCGCTTCATATTTTTTTTGCTTCCAAAACGAAATGCTTAGATATTTCGCCCCCAAATAAGGTTCCATGGCCAATATACCCTTACATCTTTTATCTAATTTGGCATTGTTG
>CAYSSZ010000006.1:20815-24402 GCA_964434095.1 uncultured Candidatus Saccharibacteria bacterium
ATAAGGTTCCATGGCCAATATACCCTTACATCTTTTATCTAATTTGGCATTGTTGACAACCAGAAAACCAAAGGAAATACCTCCAATAAAATATTCCTCACATTTTAATTCTTTAATAGTTTTGTCTAAATAATCTGAAAATTTTTGTAATGTAATCTCTCCCTTAAAAGGAGGACAGCTTTTATGAAACCCCGGTAAATTAACAAAAATAACATTAAAATAATCACTCAAGAAATCAGTTAAACCATCGAGCAATATACTATTTGTTGGAAATGAATGGACAAGCAATAAATTTGGTTTATTCATGCTCATATTATACAAATATTAAATTTGTTTACCAAATAAAAAAATACTCAGTTTTGAGTATTTTTTTGCCTTATTTTTTATTTTTTAAAAGGAATACCAATGATTCGAAAGTATTCTAGAGCTTCGGCTTTAGTTTTAGCGGTTGTCACCATCGTTATCGCCATACCAAAAACATCTTTCAACTCTTCATCACCTGTTTCTGGAAAAATAGTATGTTCTTTAATACTTAAAGTCATATTTCCAATATTATCTACAGATTTTGTTGTTAGGCCACGAAAATCTTTTGTTCGAGGAATTGCAACTTTTAGTAATTTATCTAAAAAACCATACATGCGAGAACCCCGCAAAGTAACAACAACTCCTACTTCATCTCCTTGTCGAATTTTAAAACTTGCGATTGATTTCTTGGCAGTTCGTGTGGCAGGTTTTTGGCCAGTAATTTTTGCCAAGCGATCCATAACTAATTTATTTCTGTCCTTATCTTTTTTGAGGCCACTTCCTGTACCGGAAGAAATAACCACCTTAACTAAATGAGGTGACGCCATTATGTTTTTGTAGTGATATTTATCTTTTAGTTCACTAAAAACCTTTTTTTCTTTTTCTTTTACTGTATCCATAAAATTTATTTGTGACATTCGTACACATTCGTGTATTTGTGTCGCGTTTGATTAATCTATTTTTCTCACATTCGACACATTTACGGGCATTGCTATATTCAAAATCTGACTTGGCTCACCCTTCTTTTTTGCTTTATGAGCCTTCTTTCTAACATTTACTCCTTCAACAACTACTTTATTCAAACTAGGCAAAGACCTGAGAACTTTTCCTTTTTTCCCCTTATCATCTCCTGTTATTATTAAAACATTATCTCCTTTTTTAATTTTCATCCCGTTTAGAAGCAGATCGCGGTCACTTTGTGGTAATGTTGTTCTGCTTTTTCAATTTATTTTATAATTTATTTCCTTATTCCCATTCTTCTACCGTGATCGCGGCTTCTAACGGGATTCATTTTTCTAGATTACCTCCGGTGCTAATGATACAATCTTCTGATAACCCTTTTCTGCTAACTCTCTTGGTATTGGACCAAAAACTCTTCCTCCTTTTGGATCTAATTTATCTTTTTCTAAAATAACAACAGCATTATCATCAAAACTAATATATGAGCCATCCTTTCGACGATGAGCTCTGGTAGTGCGAACAACAACGGCCTGATGAACTTCTTTTTTCTTAATCAATCTTCTTGGTAAAGCAACTTTTACAGATATAATCACCTTTTCTCCTAAACCTGCATATCTTTTTTTTGAAGACCCCAATACTTTAAAAACCTTACCGATCTTTCCTCCGGTATTATCTGCTATATTTACTATTGTTCCGTCTTGAATCATGATTGATTTTATTTAGAGCGAAGCGACTTATAAAATCATCACCCTGTTAAATTCGCTCCGCGACTTTCAGACAAAGTCTGAAAGATTTAACAGGGTCGGGTTTCCGTTATACTACAACCCGAAAGTGTTTATCCTTTGAAATTGGTTTGGTTTCTTCGATTTCGACTACATCTCCAATTTTTTTTGTATTTTCTTCATCGTGTGCTTTGTATTTCTTTACTTTTTTAATTCTTTTACCATATTTCTTGTGTTCAACAAAGCGAGCCACCTTAACGACAACTGTCTTATCCATTTTATCTGAAACAACAACTCCTTTCAATGTTTTCTTTGGTTTTGAACTTGTTTTATTAATCATATAATTATTGTCTTGCGACTACCTTTGTTTTAACTGGTAATTTTGTACCTGCTTTTCTAAGAGCTTCTTTGGCAATATTCTCCGGAGCTCCATCAACTTCAAAAATAATCCGGCCTGGTCTAATATCTAAACAATATCCTTGCGGATCTCCTTTACCCTTACCCATACCTACTTCTGCCGGTTTAGCTGTAAAAGGCCTATCAGGGAAAATACGTATCCACATTCTACCTGTTTTACCAATCGTTCTAGATGTGACTTTTCTAGCAGACTCAATTTGATTTGATCGAATTCTTCCCCCAGAAATTGCTTTAAGGCCAAAAGATCCAAAGGAAACTTCTGTTCCTCTTGTATCAGGTGATACCTTATCCATATCTTTTCGGTTGGTATGCCACTTTCTAAATTTTACTTTCTTTGGTAACAACATAACTTATTTTTTTATATTATTATTTTCTCGAAAAACTTCTCCTCGATAAATCCATACTTTAATACCTAAATCACCATAACTCATATGAGCTTTTTCACGAGCAAAATCAACATCAGCCCTAAAAGTTTGGAGCGGAATAGAACCTCTCTTAATTTGTTCACTACGAGAAATTTCTGCTCCTGCCAATCTTCCACCAATGTAAATACGGGCTCCTTTTACTCCTCTGGCCGACATTATTTTCTCTATTGCTTGCTTCATGACTCGGCGATAAGGCAATCTTTTTTCCAAGCCTTCTGCAATAGAACAAGCCATTATGGCTGCATCAGCATCAGGGTTCATAACTTCAACAATATCAAGCTTGAATTCTTCTGAAACTATAATATTTTTATTTTTCAATACTTTTATTAAGTCAGCTTTAAGTTTATTTATTCCCTCACCCGAACGACCAATAATCATTCCTGGACGTGAAGTGTGAATAATTATTTTTGTTGATTTGGCATTTCTTTCAATTTCTACACGCGAAACATAAAAACCTCTAAGCTTTTTTGCTAAAAATTCTCTAATGGTTACATCACCGGCTAACAAATTTTTATATTTTTTAGCCCCAAACCAGCGAGATTTCCAGTCTCTTAATGTAACTAATCTATGAGAATATGGGTGAACTACTTTTGACATAATAAATAGCTTTTAGCCACTAGGAACTAGCAACTAGTTTTTTAGATTTCGACTTTACTTCATTTGCCGTACTCTTAGTAGAGACGACCTTTTTTTCTTTTTTTAATTTAACTTCTGCTGTTTTTTCCATTAAAATAATTTCAACATGGCTAGTCCTTTTATTTATTCTTGAAGCGGAACCTCTTGCTCTTGGCATCATGCGCTTCATAACAATACCTTTATTTACAGTAATTTCCTTAACAATTAAATTTTCTTCGTTTACCCCCATTTGTTTAGCATTAGAAATAGCCGAATTTAATAATTTCAAAACAGGTCCTGT
This sequence comes from uncultured Candidatus Saccharibacteria bacterium, assembly GCA_964434095.1. Taxonomy (GTDB): domain Bacteria; phylum Patescibacteriota; class Minisyncoccia; order Phycocordibacterales; family UBA9973; genus UBA8515. Next base: position 24,280 of record CAYSSZ010000006.1, read on the forward strand.
TGCTCTTTTTGGTAAATTTTTAAGAATCGATAAAACATCAGCAACCCTTTTGCCTCTGATGAGTCCGGCGACAAGTCTAACTTTTCGCGGGGACTGTCTATAATTTTTTAAAAACGCTTTCAT
>CAYSSZ010000007.1:0-21121 GCA_964434095.1 uncultured Candidatus Saccharibacteria bacterium
TCCTATGCTTCAATGATGTTTGGTTTACCGGAAAATTTTATAAACACAGAAGAAGGAAAAGACTATTTACACAGCCAACTTGATGATAAGACGATATTTTTGTTTGGAGGAGGGGATTCAATAAAAGACTTATTAAAGTCAGAAGAATTTAAGCCAAAGAAAGTAATAAATTTTGATCCCTATCTTAAAGAAGAAACCTTTGATAAAAATCCAAATGGTATTTATGAATCACAGATGATATCTGCTTCAGATAAAAAAATTAGAGAAATGACTGAGAATAATGAGTTACCAAAAGCTGATGAAGTTTGGGCGACATACTCTGTACCGTTTTATTTGGACTCATCGGAAGATATAAAAGAATTAATTGAAAATATGACCTCGGTTTTAAACGAAGGTGGCAATGCTCGTATTTCACCAATAGCAGTACAGAACATTGAAAAAGACGATGAAAATTTTGAAACGAGAAAACAGGCCTTACTTGATTCTTTAAAAACTTTATTAGATAGCCCCGATTACAATGTTACTGTTTTTAATGATACTTTAAAAATACATATGATAAAAAAGGAAACTAATAATACTTAATTATTTCACTAAAATAATTAATAAAAAAATAAAAGATTGATAGAATATTATTAATATAAAAACATGATATAATAGTATATTATAAGTATAATTTTTTAAAATTAATATTATGTTAAAAGGATTTAAACAATTTATTTTAAGAGGGAATGTTGTAGATTTGGCTGTCGGTGTTGTTATTGGAGCTTCGTTTGGGACGGTAGTAACTTCATTGGTTCAAGATCTCTTAACCCCATTAATTAGCGCCATCTTTAAAGCCCCCGATTTTTCTGGGTTAATGTTTACAATAAATGAAAGTAATTTTATGTATGGTAATTTTCTCAATGCCCTAATTGCCTTTATTCTTGTAGCAGTAGCTGTTTATTTCTTTGTTGTGACGCCAATAAATACACTTATAGCCAAAACAAAAAAGGAGCCACCACTTGATCCAACAACAAAGAAATGCGGAGAGTGTTTAAGTGAAGTTCCGATTGAGGCCAAGAGATGTGCTTTTTGCACATCACAAATAAATTAATAAATGAAAAAAAATAATCATTATTATGCCTTAATTATGGCTGGTGGTTCAGGCACCAGATTATTTCCTCGGTCTACTGAAGATTTACCTAAGCAATTCCAGAAAATAATTGGAGAAAGAACTTTGATTGAACAAGCTTACGATAGAGTTAGTCGAATAGTAGATGATGATCATATTTATATTTCATCAAATCATAAATACGTTGATCTAATAAAAAAGTATTTACCAAAAATAGATGAGCATAATTATATTACCGAACCTGTTAAAAAAAATACTGGACCAGCGATTTCCTTGGCAACAGCTTTAATTTATAAAAAAGACCCAAAGGCAATAATTGTAGCTACACACTCAGATCACCTGGTGGCTAAAGTTGAAGAATATGCAAAAGCTATAAAAGCTGGCATAAATATTGTCGAGAAAAACCCTAAAAATATTTTATGTATTGGAATAACTCCCACCTCAGCTCATACAGGACTTGGTTACATAGAGAAAGGGCCAAAATTTATAAAGAACCAAGGATATCAATCATACAAAGCTATCAGGTTTGTTGAAAAGCCTAATTTAGAAACTGCTAAAATATATTTAGCTTCTGGAAATTATTTTTGGAATGCAGGGTATTTTATTTGGCAAGCCAAGAATTTTTTAACTGAGCTTAAAAAATATGGACCGGAAATTTATCAAGGCGTTCAAAAAATTGCCCTAGCGACAGAAAAGAAAAATTTCAGAGATGTATTAAATAAACTATTTTATAAATTACCAGAAATTGCTGTCGATCATTTAATTATGGAAAGAACTAAAAATTTGCTTGTTTTGCCGGTTGATATTGGTTGGTCAGATATTGGAAGTTGGGATGTGGTAGCTGATATCGTTGGTGAAAAATTAAAAGATATTGAAGGAAATTATTTTGAGGGCAATGTTTTGAATTTAGATACTCACAATACAACAGTTCTTTGTCATACCGAAGAAAAACTTATTGTCACTATAGGTTTAGAGAATTTTATTGTGGTTACGACAGAGGACGCAACGGTTATCGTTCCCCGAGGTCGGAGTGAAGAAATTAAGAAAATAGTTGCAGAATTACAAAAAAGAAATAATTAAACATAATAATGAAAAAATACTTTCCATTAGATATTTTTATAATCTTAGTAGTAGTTATTATTTTAAATATACTAAGACTTGTGATATTTAAAAGCGATTCGTTCGTCTGGCTTTTTTGGAACATTTTTTTAGCTATTATCCCTTTAGCCATTAGTACTTATTTGCTATGGACTTCGGATAAACACAGAATAAATAAAATAATCTTTGTAGTTTTAGCAATTCTTTGGTTACTTTTTATTCCTAATGCCCCATATATTGTTACAGATCTAATTCATATTGGAGAGGTTCGGGCTGTCCCAATTATTTATGATGCCTTCTTATTATTTGGAGCAGGGTGGGTAGGTATATATTTGTGGTTATATTCAAATACTCAAATAGAATCACTCCTCGTTAAAAAATACTCCCAAAAAATAACAAATATAATTATGTTCTTGATTATTTCACTGACGAGCTTCGGTATTTATTTGGGGCGTTTCTTACGTCTAAACAGTTGGGAAATTTTTAGTGATTCTTCTTATTTTTTAAAAGTTTTACACCAAAAATTAATAATCAAAAGTGATCCTAAGGCATATTTGTATTTAGTTCTATTTACTTGCTTCCTTTACGGTTTTTATTTTGCATTTAGGTATAGAAATAAAAAATAGCTTGTGGTATAATAAATTGATGGAAGAAGAAATGAATGTCTACGAAGAGAAAAGACCGTGGGGGTCCTTTAGACGTTTTATTCACAACACTCCAGCTACAGTTAAAATCTTAACAGTTCTTCCAAAAGAAGAATTAAGCTTGCAGTCTCATAACAAACGTAGAGAATTTTGGAGAGTTATAAAAGGGAATGGTTTCATTCAGACCAATGACGAGATAAGAGAAGTTCATGAAAATGACGAGCAATTTATTTCACAGGGGATGAAGCATAGAATAATTGCTTCAGACGAAGGGATTAAGATTATGGAAATTGGATTTGGGGACTTTGATGAAGATGACATTATTCGTTATGAGGATAAATATGGCCGAGTAAAATAATTACTAATTACCAATTTGATTAATAATGGTTAAGGTGGCTACAAATAAAAAAAAGACTAGTGAAAAGACAAAAAATAAAAAAGTTGCCTCTTTAAGGGTAGCCAAAAAGAAAATAATTTCCAAAAATAATAAAGAAACGATAAAACTACAAAACAACAAACCTAGTCTTAAAAAGAAAAGTAAAAAAAATGTAAAAAATGTAAAAAATGTAAAAAATAAAAAAACAGAAAAAAATAAAAAAATATTATCGAAAAAATTACCGAATAAAAATAAAACTGTTAAAAAAACAAGTAAAAAAGCAATAGTATCTGTCATTAGGAAAAGAAAAATTAAGTTTAAAAAAAGTATATTTTCAAAAAATATTACTTCAAAAATTGAGGGGGTCAAATTGAAAAAGCACGAAAAAAACCCCATCATGATACCTCGTCCTTATTCATGGGAATCACAAGCAGTATTTAATCCTGGAGCAGTAGTTTCGAAAGGAAAGATCCACTTGTTTTATCGAGCGATGGGTAGTGATGGTGTTTCTCGTATTGGGTATGCTTCGAGTGAAGACGGTTTAAATTTTAAAGAAAGACTTTCTTACCCAGTCTATTATCTTAAGGATGTTGAGGATATGAAGAAACACTGGCCGTTCACTTCACCGGCAAGGCCATTTTACGATAGGGCTCTTTATGCTTCAGGTGGTGGCTGGGGAGGGTGTGAAGACCCTCGAGCAGTATTAATTGATGGAAAAATTTATTTAACCTTGAATATTTTTAATGGCTGGAATTTTATGCGTGTAGCGGTTGTTTCTATAGGAGAAGATGATTTACTGAATAAAAAATGGAAATGGAATCCGTTAAATTATTTATCTCATCCGGGAGATCGACAAAAAAATTGGGTTCTTTTTCCTGAAAAAATCAAAGGAAAATTTGCTATCTTTCATAACTTAGATAAAGGCGACTCAAATCATGTTTTTGTAACTTATACAGAGAAATTAGATTGGCCTTCAATGCCTACTATTAAAGATGCTCCTGATCCACAATCTTTACCCGATCATTTTGTTGCTTGGCATAAACGTACTCGCAGTGCAGCCTCACCGCCGATTAAAACCGAAGAAGGTTGGCTTTTGTTGTATCATGCAATGGATGCTGATGGTTCAAATAGATATAAACTTGGAGCAATGTTGCTTGACTTGGAAGATCCAAATAAAGTTATTTGTCGAAGTCAAAGACCTATTCTTGAACCTGAAAAATGGTATGAAAATGATTGGAAACCAGGCATAATTTATGCCAACGGATCAGTTGTTAAAGAAGGCAAACTATTTGTTTATTACGGGGGAGGAGATAAATACATTGGAGTAGCTTCAATTGAGCTAAAACAATTGTTGAATAGTATGAAAAAGAATATTCAAGTAAAACTTACAAAGAATAAAAAAATAGAACTTTAGATATGTATGTAACCAAAAAGTCTGAACATAATCCAATTTTAACCCCTAATCGAGATCATTACTGGGAGCAATTCGCGGCCTTTAATATGTGTCCTATCAAAAAAGGACAAACAATTTATGGTTTATATCGCGCTATTTCCTCCGAAGACAAAATGTCATCTCAATCCCAAACTTCAATAATTGGTATTTGTCGAAGCAAGAATGGAATTCATTTTGAAGACAGAAAAAAATTTATTGTTCCTGAAGAGGAGTGGGAAGCCCATGGTTGTGAAGATCCAAGAGTAACTTATTTTGAGGGCAAATATTATGTTTTTTATACAGCTCTCTCAAAATATCCTTTTGGAGCTGAAGGGATTAAGGTGGCGGTGGCAGTTTCAAATGACTTAAAAAAAGTAGATGAACGTCATTTTGTGACTCCATTTAATGCTAAGGCTATGACGCTTTTTCCTGAAAGAGTTAATGGTAAAATAACCGTTATCTTTTCTTATCATACTGATATTCCACCATCTCATATGGTCATTGCTCAGTGTGATAAAATAGAACAACTCTGGGATCAATCTTTTTGGGAAGAATGGGAAAAAAATATATCCGATAACATAATTGATTTTAGAAGAAATGAATATGACCACTTGGAAATAGGAGCTCCACCATTAAAGACTAAATATGGCTGGTTGTTAATATATTCGCATATCCAAAACTATTTTTCTAATCCTGATGGATTAGAAAGAGTATTTGGTATTGATGCTGTTTTACTTGAGGGTAATAATTTGAAAAAAATTTTAGGCCAGACTAGAGGTCCAATTTTAGCCCCAGAAGAACCATATGAACTCATGGGTTATGTGCCAAATGTAATTTTTCCCTCGGGAGCTTTAATTGATAAAGATGTTTTGTCTATATATTACGGGGCTGCGGATACGACTGTTGGTTTGGCCCGAGTTAACTTGAATGATTTAATTTCAACAATGTATATTGAAACAGTAAATGATTGGCAATTTAAAAGAAGCTCAATGAATCCTATTATTACTCCAAGAGAAGAATGTTTATGGGAGAAGAAGGGAACGTTCAATCCTGCAGCTATTTATCTCGGAGGCAAGGTACATATTCTTTATCGAGCTTTTTCTGACGATAATACTTCAACCCTTGGCTATGCTTCAAGTATTGATGGTTTTTGTATTGATGAAAGATTACCAGAACCAATTTATCTTCCACGTGAAGAATTTGAAAATAAAAAAATACCAAATGGGTTTTCGGGGTGCGAAGATCCTAGAATTACTCAAATTGGTAAAGAATTATATATGTGTTATACCGCTTTTGATGGTATTGGACCACCAAGAGTAGCCTTAACCTCAATAAAAGAAGAAGACTTTTTAAAACAAAAATGGAATTGGGAAAAACCAATTTTGATTACTCCACCAGGTTTAGATGATAAAGATACTTGTATTTTCCCCGAAAAATTTAGTGAAGGTTATTTTGTAATACATCGTATTAATAATGAGATTTGTGGTGACTATGTTAAATCATTAACATTTAAAGATGAAATTATTGATAAATGTATTCGCTTGTTTGGACCACGGAAAAATTCTTGGGACAATCTCAAAGTTGGTATTGCCGCACCTCCGGTCAAAACCCCTAAAGGGTGGCTCCTTCTTTATCATGGTGTCTCAAAAACTCATACAACCTATCGTGTTGGAGCATGTTTATTAGACTTAAAAGACCCAACCTTGGTTTTAGCACGAACTACTGATGCTGTCTTTGAACCGCAAGAAGATTATGAAAAAAGAGGAATTGTAAATAACGTTGTATTTCCTTGTGGAATGGTCATAAAAGATGATTTACTCTTTATTTATTACGGGGCAGCTGATCAAGTTACAGGAGTTGCTACTATAAAAATGGCAAATATCATAAAATCTCTTAGTCATGGAGCTAAACTAAAGAAAAATTAAAGATCTCTTTAATGTTTTAGCTACTATTAAGTTACTTTTTCTGTGCATTTAGAAGATTATTTCAAAAATAATTCTTTTTATTTTATCTATTATAAAAATTGTATATAGCAAAAGGTTTTTTTAGATAAATTTTTAAAATTGTTTGACTTATCATCATCTTTTTTACATAGTGGCCTATTTTTTCCTTTTCCCCTTGTGATAAATATTACTCTAGGGGTATAATAAAGTCCCGAACAATTTTAGCCCGATTAATAGCTAATTTTTTTGTATTATGCCATCAAAAAAAACAAAAAAATCTAAAATAGAGGTCGTAAAAAAGAAAAAAGAATTTTCTGTTAAAGAAAATTCTTTTTCTAAAGAAAATAAACAGACCAAAAATAATTTGATTAACAAAGTACAAAAAAGAGATGGGTCAATTGTTCCTTTTGATATAAATAAAGTAACTGAAGCTATCCATAAGGCTATGATTTCTGCAGGGGAAGGTTCTTTAAAGGAAGCCGAAATGGTAGCTAATCGAGTTTTAATGGAATTAGTTAAAATAGCCAAGAAACACAAGAATTTTTTCCCGACGGTTGAAGGTATCCAGGATACAGTTGAGCAGGAATTAATGCTTTCGGATTATGTCAAAACATCAAAAAACTACATTCTTTATCGAGAAGAAAGAGCAAGATTGCGCTCTCATAATATTGTTGTTCCTCCACACTTAAAAAAGTTGACTGAAGAGAGCCGTAAGTATTTCAGAACGTCTCTTGGAGAATTTGTTTATTATCGCAGTTATGCCAAATGGCTTCCTGAAGAGGGAAGAAGAGAAACCTGGATAGAAACTGTTGATCGCTATGTTTCCTTTATGAAAAAAAATTTAGGAAACAAATTGAAAACAAATGAATATGAAGAAATAAGAAATTTTATCTTAAATAATAAATCAATGCCCTCAATGAGATTACTTCAGTTTGCAGGACGGGCAGCAGAAGCTACAAATGTTTGTGCTTATAATTGTTCTTTTACAGCTCCTGCTAGTTTTCAAGATATTGCTGAGATTATGTACATTTCGATGTGCGGGACTGGTGTTGGTTGGTCAGTTGAAAGTGAAAATGTTCAAAATCTTCCACAAATTAAAATTCAGAAAGGAGAAAAAATTAAAACTCATGTAATTGAAGATAGCAAAGAAGGGTGGGCCAATGCTTTTGCCTTAGGGATGAAAACTTGGGCTGACGGAAAAGATCTTGATTATGATTTTTCATTACTTAGACCAGCTGGAGCTCGTTTAAAAACAATGGGAGGTAAAAGCTCAGGACCAGAACCGCTCAAGCGTTTGCTTAGTTTTACTCGTCAAAAAATGTTGGCCAAACAAGGTCGTCGTCTTTCAAACCTAGATGTTCACGATATTATTTGCATGGTCGGTGACTGTGTTGTCTCAGGTGGTGTTAGAAGAAGTGCCATGATATCATTGTCTGATTTAGATGATAATGAGATAAGAGATTCAAAAAAGGGACAATTTTATTTAACTGACCCTCATCGCTCATTAGCTAATAATTCTGCTGTTTATAATCAAAAACCCCCAGTTGCTCAATTTATGGATGAATGGATTTCTTTGATGAAATCAGGATCAGGGGAACGAGGAATATTTAATCGAGGCTCCCTAGCTAAAACTTTACCTAAACGACGTATTGAATATCTAAAATCTGAAGGTTTTTTTGATGCTTCAGGAGAAAATATTATTGGAATTTTAGGTACTAATCCTTGTGGAGAAATAATATTAAGGTCTAAAGAATTTTGTAATTTAACGGAAGTAATTTGCCGAGAATATGATACGAAAGAGAGCTTGTTAGAAAAAGTTAGAGTAGCAACGATTTTAGGAACTTATCAGGCTTCACTGACCAATTTCCCATATCTTTCGGATGAATGGAAGAACAACTGTCAGGCTGAAAGGTTGCTTGGGGTGTCATTAACTGGTCAATGGGATAGTAAAGTTGTTCGCGATAAGGAAATTCTAAAAACATTAAAAGATGAAGCTATTCGTGTTAATAAAATTTATGCTAAACGTTTTGGTATAAATCAATCAACGGCTATTACTTGTGTTAAACCATCTGGAACCGTTTCTAAAACTTTTGATACTGGTAGTGGTATGCACCCAAGACATGCCCCATACTATATTCAAAGAATTCGCATTTCAGCTACAGATGCTTTGTTTAAGATGCTTAAAGATCAAGGAGTCCCTTATCATCCAGAAGTAGGGCAAACTCTCGAAGGGGCAAATACATATGTTTTGGAATTCCCCATGAAGTCACCCGAAGGGTCAGTTTTTAAAGATGACATTTCGGCGATTGAACAGCTTGAACACTGGAAATTAGTAAAAGAAAATTACACCGAACATAATCCATCAGTTACCATTTCGGTTGGGGAAGAGGAATGGTTAAAAGTTGCCCATTGGGTATATGAGAACTGGGATATTGTTGGAGGTTTATCTTTTCTTCCAAGATCAAATCATGTTTATCAGTTAGCTCCATACGAAGAAATAAATAAAGAACAATACGAAGAATTAATTGCGAAATTCCCGGAAATTGATTATTCTAAAATTATTACCTATGAAAGACAAGATGAAACTGAAGTTAAGGCAGAGTTGGCTTGTGTTTCCGGGGTGTGTGATATAGTTTAATTAATTACTAATTACTAATGACAAATAGACTTAAATACACAATAGCCTTTTTGACTGTCTTTTTAATAAGATTAATACCTTTTCGAGCTCCAAATGTTGAACCATTAATGGCTGTCGTTATGCCGATGAGTAAAAAAATTAATGGTTTGAGTGTATTCATTTTTAGTTTCTTAAGTATTTTTATTTTTGATTTAGTGACCTCTGGTATTGGTCTTTGGACTTTGATTGCAGGTTTAGCCTATGGACTTGTCGGCTTAGGGGCAAATTATTTTTTTAAAAATAGATCAGGTTGGAAAAATTATGCCCTATATGCTTTTGTTGCCACAATTTTTTATGATGCTTTAACTGGCTTAACAATTGGACCATTATTTTTTAATCAATCACTAGCTATTTCATTTTTTGGACAAATTCCGTTTACAATCCTACATTTGCTTGGTAATGTATCTTTTGCTATAGTTATTTCACCTGTTATTGAAAAGTGGTTTAAAAGGAAGGATGTTTCAGTAAGAAGTTTTTGGGGCAAAGAAGTAGAAGTAGAATTAGTTAGTTAACAATTTAAATAATCATATTTGGAAGTGAGGTGACTCGTCTTGGTATAAAATACGGCCAGGTGAGAATTCCTCCACTGTGCCGCAACGGTAGGATCCCGAAATTTGTTTGGGATAAGTCCGGTCTTAATATGATTAAATTTCCCGAGCAGGATTTTTATTTTTAAACTTGCTTAGGGCAAGTATTTTTTATTTATGAGAAAAAAACAAATAAATTTATTAATTTTGTTGCTTTCTATAATTATTTTGATTATTGTTTTTTTCTTGATAAATAAAAATTATAAAAATAATTTTGAAAGATTAAATTTAAATATAAATAAGGAAGTGAGTTGTGCAGATTGTGTCTTGTTAATTATTGGAGAACAAAAATACGAAGGCCAAATCAAAAAAGAGAATGAAACCCTTTATGATCTAATGATAGAGCTCCAAAACAATAATATTAATTTTTCTTTTCAAGGTAAAAATTTTCCCAGCTTAGGTTTTTTTGTAGATGAAATTAATGGAATAAAAGGAAAACCTGGAGCGTATTGGCTTTATTATATAAATAATAAAAAAGCTGAAACTGGTATTACTAATTATATTTTAAAAAATGGAGATATTATTAATTGGGTTCAAGAATAAAATATGGAAAAAACAAAAATTACATTAATATTATTAGCTTTTATTTTTTTATTTCATGCGAATACTATCCAGGCTCTAGATGATTTAATTCAAAATGAAAATTTGAGTATTTTTGAGCCAAATGAGGAAACAGTTAATTTAAATAATGCCAACACTGCGTCCATTCCCGAAAAACAAGATGAAAATCAGGGAAATTTAATTGAAATTATTCCAGACGATTTAAATATTATAGAAGAAACAAGCCCTGACCTAGATCTTTTGGGTGACAATCAAGAAAGTACTGATAGTATTATATCTAGTGATAATACACAAAATATTGAGTCGGATAGTAAATCAGTAAGCGTTAATCTTATAATTATAAACAATGATAATTATTTATATAACCAAAATATAGATGTACTACCTTGTGATAGCGATAAAGACACATCGACCGCGAACATAGCGACTCCATATTGTGCTATTTTACAGACAGGAATTCTAAGTGAATGGAATTGGCAGTGGGCTCCTGGAGCTTTCATTGAGTCGCTTGGAGGGATAAAAGGCTTTACTTCAAAAGACATAGAGGGGAATGATGTTTATCATTATTGGAGCTGGTCATTAAATGGAAATTATGGAGAGACGGGACTCAATCAATATGAATTAGAAAATGAAGACAATATTTTTTTAGAATTTATAGATCCAAAAATTGAATTAAATGATCAGGTTGTTGAAGAAAAAAACTATCAATCTCGAGGGGGAGGATCATCAACAAAAAAATCTAATCTAGAATTTTCTGAAGATAAAATAATATCTTTTTTATCAACAAATCAAAAAAATGACGGATCTTTCGGTGATCTTCTTTATACCGACTGGGTAGCCATCGCTCTCGGCCAAGATAATTATGGTGGACTAAAAGCTAAACTTTTCAATTATTTACAAAACAAAAAAACAGACTTTAAGTTATTAACTGATTACGAGAGACATGTTATGGCTTTAATGGTTCTTGGTATTGATCCCTATAATGGAACAGAAACAAACTATATCGAAAGAATTAAATCTTTTTTTGATGGAGAGCAAATGGGAGATAGAGAATTATTTAATGATGATATCTTTGCTCTACTCATTTTATCTCACAGTGGTTACAATATTCGAGATGAAATTATGGGACGAATTATTAATTATTTAATTTCTAAACAATCTCGAAATGGATCATTTGGTGAAGTTGATTTAACCGCAGCTTATATTCAAGCCATGGCAAAGTTTAGAGATATGGATCAAATAAAAGAATCAATAAAAAAAGCAGAAAACTATCTAATAAAATATCAAAAAAGTGATGGAAGTTTTGGAAATATTTTTTCAACTAGCTGGGCCATCCAAGCATTATTAGAAAGTGGGACATATCAAAAGGAAATTGATAAAGCAATTGATTATCTCAAAAGTAAACAAAAAGAAGATGGTAGTTTGGGAGAAGGTAATTATTATACTAGTCTATGGGCAACATCTTATGCCCTACCAGCAATCAGACAATTATCATGGAATGATTTAATAAATGATTTTTCTAAACCAGAATTTGATGGACAAAATAATTTAATTTTAAACAGCAATAAATCAAAAAAACTAAATAGTAAACAAGAAGTAAATTTATCTAAATTTAACTCAATTGACCCGACAGATATTAAGGCAAGTGTTATAGATCAGGAAATAATACAAGAAAAATTATTTAAAAAAGATTTTTTCAAAATATTAAAAAATATATTATTTTGGCCTTGGATAAATATCAATTTCTGATATAATCAAAAAACTATGTCAAAACAATCAACATTTATTATAATTATTGTTCTTATTATTATTGGGGTTATTAGTCTGGGTTTGTTATTAGATAAAAAAAATCCTGGTCAATATGACCAATTGGCTCTATGTATAAATGAAAGTGGAGCTAAATTTTACGGTACTTTTTGGTGCAGTCATTGTCAAAATCAGAAAAAAATGTTTGGTTCTTCGGCTAAATATTTGCCTTATGTCGAATGTTCGTCATCTGATGGCAAAGAACAACTTGATGTTTGTAAAGAGGCAGGTATAGAGGGGTATCCAACGTGGGTTTTTGCTGATGGTTCAAGACAAGCAGGGGAAGTATCTCTTGAAATACTTGCCGAAAAAACAAACTGCTCTCTACCTTTATAAAAAAGAACACTACTTATTGTTTTTTTCTTTGAGAAAGTTTCTTTCCAGGTTATAATATTCTCATGGAAGTTGATGAAGATAAAATTATAGAAATTCTAGATAGTTCAGATTTAATTGTTAAGTCAGATATATTAAAATCTCTTAAGAAGGCCAAAGAACTTGGTCAGCCTTTAGGGTCGATTTTAATTAGTGATGGTTTTTTGACCGAAAAAGATTGGGCTAGTATCCAGGCCCAAGCTCTTGGCATACCTTTTATTAGTCTTAAGGGAGAAAAAATTGAAGCAAATATTTTAACTCTAATTCCTGAACCAATCGCGCGCAAGAACAATATTGTTGCTTATAAAAAAAGTTCTCTAGGGCTTGAGGTAGCCATGCTTGATGCGAATGACTTAACGGTTATTGATTTTATAAAAAAGAAAGTTGGTTTAAGAATTCTTCCTCGATTGACTGATGCACAATCAATTAAAGAGGCCTTAGGTCAGTATAAAAAAAGCCTCCAGGCTGATTTTGAGGATATATTGAAAAAAGAAAGTATGTCGATTAAGACAATTAACGAAGACGGACTTTCAGACGAAAAAAACGAAAAAGAATTAAAAGAATTAGCTGAAGGATTACCAATTATTAAAGTAGTTGATACGCTTATTTCTCACGCTATCCTGCAAGATGCCTCAGATATTCATATTGAACCTGGTGAAAAAGAATTAATTGTTAGATATCGTATCGATGGTATTTTACACGACGCAATGACTCTGCCGAAAGATACGGCTTCGGGTATTGTGGCTAGAATAAAAGTGTTATCAAATCTAAAACTAGACGAGAAAAGATTGCCCCAGGATGGTCGTTTCAAGATAATAAATGAACAGGGTAATGTATCTTTTCGTGTTTCAACTTTACCAACTTTCTTTGGAGAAAAAGTAGTTATTCGTATATTGCGTGAAAACTCAAAAGGTTTTTCACTTGAAGGATTAGGTTTTCATGGAGAAGCTTTAGAAAGAATACACAATGGAATGAAAAAACATAACGGCATGCTCCTATGTTCAGGACCAACAGGTTCTGGAAAAACTACAACTCTCTATACTATGCTCGATATTTTAAATACACGCGATGTAAATATTTCAACTATTGAAGATCCAATCGAGTATCAAATGCCACGTATAAATCAAACTCAAACAAAAAGTGAAATAGGTTTAACTTTTGCAAATGGTTTACGAACTCTTTTGCGTCAGGACCCAGATATAATTATGGTTGGAGAAATTCGAGATGGAGAAACTGCGTCACTAGCTGTCAACGCAGCCTTAACTGGTCACCTTGTTTTATCTACAATTCACACAAATTCGGCCGCAGGAGCTATCCCACGTATGATTGATATGGGAGTTGAACCTTTTTTGATTATTTCTACCCTAAAGACAATTATTGCTCAACGCTTAGTAAGAAGACTTGATGATAGCTCCAAAGAGAAATATTTTTTAAGTCCAGCAGAAAAAGCTAATTTAGAAAAAATAATTAAATTAGATAGGGTTTTAAAATTCTTAAAAGAAGAAAAAATTGTTGATATTAATGCAACCTGGGAAAATATACCTTTTTATCGCGCAAAACCTAATGAAGAATCCAAAGATGGATATAGAGGTAGGATAGGAATTCATGAAGTGATGGAAGTAAGTCCTGCCATAAAAGAAATGATTTTAAAAGGAGCTTCGTCAGATGAAATCGAAGAGCAAGCAAAGAAAGAAGGAATGATGACTATGCTTGAAGATGGAATTTTTTTAGCTGTTTCAGGGACTACCTCAACAGAGGAAGTTTTAAGAGTTGTTTCAGAATAAAAGATGCTTTTCAAATATAAAGTACAAAAAGATAAAGAGATAACCGAAGGTCAAAAAGAAGCCACGGATCGTTTTTCTCTGGCTCGTGAATTAAGAGAAGAAGGCTATATGCCAATTTCAATTGAAGAGACAGGGAGGAAGGGTGGATTGGCTTCGATAAATATTAGTTTATTTAATAAAGTTTCTTTATCAGATAAAATAATGTTTACTAACAATCTAAGTGGTATGCTTTCAGCTGGTCTGTCTCTCGGTCGGGCTTTAGCTGTTTTAGAAAAGCAAACAGGCAAGGGCTACTTCAATCAAGTTTTAAAAAGTTTAATTTCAAACATAAACAAAGGAAATACACTTTCAGAAGGAATGAAGAATTTTCCAAAAGTTTTTTCTGGAGTCTTTATTCCGATGGTTCATTCAGGAGAAGAATCTGGTAACATGTCTAAAATTTTATCTGAAATAGGTTTAAATCTTAAGAAAAGTTATGACTTAAATAAAAAAGTTAAAGGAGCCATGATATACCCGAGTGTTATTTTTAGTGTCATGATTATAATTGGAATATTTATGATGATTTTTGTTGTGCCGACTCTGACACAAACATTTAAAGAACTGGGGACAGAATTACCTGGTTCAACCAAATTTATTATTTGGCTATCTGACTCTATTAGTCAGAATATTTTGATGTTTTTGACTATAATATTTCTATTTATAGGATCGATTTATTTTTTAATTACATCTAAATACACCAGAAAATACTTTCAATATTTATCATTAAAAATTCCACTAATTGGGCAAATGATTAAAGAAATTAATACAGCCAGAACTGCTCGAACATTATCTTCACTTCTAACCTCCGGAGTTAGTATTTCAAAATCTTTGGAAATAACTGGAGATGTTTTACAAAATTATTATTATAAAAATGTAATAAAGGATGCTAGGTTGTCAGTAGAAAAAGGGTCTGCTTTGTCTAAGAAATTTAAAGAGAACCTTTCTTTATATCCAGTCATGATGGGGGAAATGGTTGAAGTTGGAGAAGAAACGGGGAATATTTCGAAAATGCTTATGGATATTGCCACTTTTTATGAAAATGAAGTTGATAATAAAACAAAAAATTTATCGACAATTATCGAACCTTTCTTAATGGTTATTATTGGAGGCGCCGTTGGTTTTTTTGCTGTTTCAATGATTACTCCAATGTATTCTGTTATGGGTAATATTAACTAAGATAATATGAATAATCAAAAAGGAATGACTCTCATAGAGATTTTGGCCGTAATAGCTATAATATCAATTATTGCTTCATTGGCAGTATTAAATCTTTCGAAATTTCGCAATGCCCGAACCTTACAAAACACAACTGAAGATGTTGTTTCATTTTTAAATTTAGCTCGCAACAATACGATAGCTTCTCTCAATTCAAATAACTTCGGTGTTCACTTTGAAGAAGATCGGATGATTCTTTTTGAGGGATTAAATTATGATTCCTTAGCCCAAAGCAATCAGGAAATTGTATTTGAATCATCAGTTAAGGTAAAATCTAATGGTATCAATTTAAATGGCGGTGGTAATGATGTAATTTTTAAAAAAATCTCTGGCGATACTCTAAATTATGGTACAATTATTTTAGAATTAAACTCCGACGAAAGTACGTTTCGAACTATAACAATCAATCAACTTGGTGTGATTAGCCGAAATTAATAAAAACATGTACAACTTGAAAAAAACAAAAACAATAAAAGGTTTTACCTTAGTTGAAATCATCGTGGCTTGTACTATTATAACGACGACATTATTATTTGTTATGTCAGCCGCTGCAAAAAGTATTGAAATATCAAACCGCTCTCTAAAGCACATTCAGGCAAATTTTTTACTTGAAGAAGGAGCTGAAGCTGTAAAAACAATAAGAGATGCTGGATGGTCAAATATTTCAGAAAGACCGACAGGGACTAATCACTTTTTAACTTTTGATAACAATACGAATACATGGAATTTGGGAACAGACCAAACTGACCCCATAGATTTATTCTTTACAAGAACCATCGTCTTTTCTGATGTGTATAGAGACGGGGGTGATGATATTTCTGAATCAGGATCACTTGATGAAAATATAAAGAAAGTTACAATCATTGTTTCTTGGCCAGCAAAAAATGAAGTAATCTCAAAGGAAATTATATTTTATTTAGCTAATATATTTAATTAAAAGTATTATTTTGATGAATAAAAATAAAAAAAAATATAAATCAGGTTTTAGTATAATTGAAGTTATAATTTATTTAGCTATTTTTACCGTTTTATCTATTTTAGTTATAAATTCATTTATCATAATTTTATCTTCTTATAAAACATCTAATACAAATCGTAATTTAATGGAAGGGGGTTTAAATGTTATGGAAAGATTATCTCGGGAAATTAGAAATGCTGAAAATATTAATTTAACTAATACAACCTCGAATAATCTAGAGCTAGAATATTCAAATGATCTTGGAGAAATAATAATAACAAAGATAATTTTTGAAAACGGTGATTTAAATTTATACCAAGCCAATATCTTAAAAGGGAATTTATTAACAAATAATCTTGAACTAATTAATTTGGGTTACCGTATAATTTCAACCCCCGAAGGGCAAGCTGTAAAAATAGAAATGACACTAGAAGAGAATAGTGGCAGAACACCAAAGTCTGAGAATTTTTATAATACTATTATTTTAAGAGGGGCTTATTAAAATTACTAATTGCTAATTACTAATTACTAGTGAAGATGAAGAAAAATAAAATCATTCAAAAAAATAAGGGGGCGGCTATGATTTTAGTTGTTTTCTTTTTTGTTTTTATCAGTTTGACGATACTTATTGGTATTGTCACGCCAGCACTTCGAGAATATAAAATAGCTAATAATAATTTCGTCTCTAAGCAGGCATATTTTTGGGCTGAGTCGGGAGTTGAAGATATATTAGTTCGTTTAAAAAATAGTATGGTCTATGATTCTACGGAGGAAATGGTTTTAGGTTCATTTAAAGCGATAACAGAAATTCAAGATTTATCAAGTGATAGTAAAGAGATTTCTTCTATTGGAGAGTTAAATGAATTTAAGAGAAAAGTTTCTACTAATGTTAAAGCTGGCATAGGAGTTTCTTTTAGTTATGGAGTTCAAGTCGGACAAGGAGGTTTTATAATGGATAATAATTCAGTCGTCGATGGTAGTGTTTATTCAAATGGAACAATAACTGGCTCAGGCGATATAACTGGCTCAGCTATGTCAGCCAATTCTTCTGTTTTAACTTCTGATCAATTAAATGGAGCTGGAACTCCAGCTTATGATCTTTCTTTTGGGAATAATAGTGCGACCGAGGATTTCGCTCAAAGTTTTCAAATTAGTGAAACTGAAACGATTAATAAAATCCAATTATTTTTGATAAAAGAAGGTAGTCCTACTAATTTAACAGTTAGGATAACAACTAACTCAAATGGTAAACCATCCACTACAACCTTGGCTTCTGGATCTCTATCTTCGTCTTTAGTATCAAGTAATAATTACGGCTGGGTGGATGTTCCTTTCTCCAGTAATCCCAAGCTTTCAGCTGGAACAACTTATTGGTTTGTAATTGATGGCTCTACTTCTTCTTCTAAATATTATAAAATTGGAGCTAATTATGATGGTTATATAAATGGGGGAAGTAAAATCGGTAAATATGGTGGAACATGGAAAGATAACAGTCCTTCTCTGGCTGATAGTTATTTTAATTTATATATTGGTGGGATAAATGGTTTAATTGATGGAATAGATATTGGTGAGGATAATAATGGTATTGCCCATGCTCATCAAGTGAAAAATTCAACCGTGGCTGGAATTTTGTATTGTCAGACTGGTTCTGGTAATAATAAAACATGTAATACCACTCGGCCTGATCCTGTCCAAATTGCTATGCCGATTTCAGAGCAAAATATTTTAGATTGGAAAGAGGAAGCCCTAACGGGGGGAGAACATTTTGGTAACTTAACTATTGATGGAACAAATATTTCGCTTGGTCCCAAAAAAATAAATGGTAACTTAATTTTTACAAACGGAGCTATTGCTACTATCACCGGTACAATTTGGGTAACGGGTAGTATTACTGTTAGTAATAATGCTATCGTTCGACTACATCCAAGTTATGGATCTTCTGATGGGGCTATTATTGCTGACGGTAACATAAGTATAAGTAACAATGCTTCTTTTTCTGGTTCGGGAGCAAGTGGTAGTTATATTATGGTCTTAACTACTTCTTCAACATCTGAAGCTATTAATTTAGGTAATAATGCCGGAGCTGTTCTCTTATATGCGGCTAACGGTACTATTAATGTATCTAATAATGCTGGAGCTAAAGCTCTAACTGGTTATTATATTCATTTAAGTAACAATGCTAAAATAATTTACGATAGTGGTTTGATCAATAGTAATTTCATTGGTGGGCCATCGGGGTCTTGGAATTTTTCTAGTTGGAAAGAAATAGAATAGTAATGAGATAAATATGCAAAAATGTGCTATAATAGCTATATAATGGCTAAAAAGGTTATTGTTGCCAATTGGAAAATGAATCCGCAATCTGTTAAGGAGGCGGAGTTAATTTTCTCTGATATTTCAAAAGTGGCTAATCTAAATAAACACCTTGAAATAGTTGTTTGTCCACCATATCCTTTTTTATATCTTTTTCGTAAATTAAGAAGTAAAAATTTTTTCTTAGGAGCTCAAAATTCATTTTTCGAAAAAGAAGGAGCTTATACCGGTGAAATTTCTCCTTCGATATTAAAAAATTTAAGTGTCGATTATGTAATTTTAGGTCATTCAGAAAGAAGGGAAGGTGGCGAAGATAATCTGATGGTTAATAAAAAAATATTGTTAGCCTTGAAAACAAAACTTAAACCAATTTTATGTCTTGGCGAAAAAATAAGGGACAATGAGGGAAAATATTTAGTTTTTGTTCACAATCAAATAAAAGAATGTTTAGAGGGTGTTTTGAAAAATCAAATCAAAGATATTATTTTTGCTTATGAACCAGTTTGGGCTATCGGCCAAAAAGCTGAAAGGGAAGCAACCCCTGAAGAATTTATAGAAATAAAAATTTTTATAAAAAAAGTAATTGCTGATTTATATGATGTTAAAACAGCCGAAAATATAAAGGTAATTTATGGAGGTTCGGTCGATGAAAGTAATACTAATTTTTTTATGAATCAAGGGCAAGCAGATGGGCTTTTAATCGGTCGAAACAGCTTAATACCTAAAAAATTTATTGAAATAATAAAATTAATAAAATAAAATGATATCAATTAAAGATATTAAAAATATCAAAGGACAAAGAGTCTTAGTTCGAGTTGATTATAATGTGCCGATTGTTAAGGATAAAGTTGCGGATGATTTTCGTATAAAAAAAACATTTCAGACACTTAATTATTTACAGAAAGCTGGAGCGAAAACCATCTTAATTTCTCATTTAGGTGATGATGGTCAAGCTAGTCTTAAGCCTGTAGCTGAAGTACTTAAAAAAAATTATAAAAATTTTCGTTTTATCGATAGTCCTATTCTTTCTGAGGAAACAGAAAGTCAGATAAATAATTTAAAAAATGGTGAAATTGTTTTATTAGAAAATTTACGGTTTGAATCTGGTGAGAAAAAAAATTCTCCGTCTTTTGCAAGAGCATTATCTCGTCACGCTGACATTTTTGTTAATGATGCCTTTTCTGTTTGTCATAGAGCTCATGCTTCAGTTATCGGTATTACTAAATATTTACCTGGTTACGCAGGTCTTTTACTTGTTTCAGAAATCGAGAATTTATCAAAAGCCTTTAATCCTAAACACCCATTTTTGTTTATTTTAGGTGGAGCCAAATTCGAAACTAAAATTCCTTTAATTAAAAAGTTTTTAAAAAATTCTGACAATATTTTCATTGGGGGAGCCTTGGCTAATAATTTCTTCAAAGTTAAAGGTTATGAAATAGGAATTTCAAAACACGATGATCATAATTTTGAAATACCTAAATTATTAAAAAATAATAAAATTATTATTCCAAAAGATATCTGTGCATTTGATGGTAAAAAAGATCGTTTCTCAAAACCGGACCAAGTTATTCCAAATGAAAACATTGTTGATATTGGGCCTGAGACAGTCAAGGAATTAGCAGAATTAATAAAAAAATCTAAATTTATTCTTTGGAATGGCCCACTTGGTATATATGAAAGGGGTTTTGATAAAACAACAAAAAAGATATTAACTACTATAGTTGAAAATAAAATAGAATGTCTTATTGGTGGGGGAGATACTGTGGCAGTAATTTCAAAAATGAAAATTGAAGATAAGATTGGATTTGTTTCTACTGGAGGAGGAGCGACATTAGAATTTTTGATTAAAGGCACGTTGCCGGGTATTAAAGTCTTAAAATAATTTTCAAAAAATATTCATACCCAGTATGGATATTTTATTAATATTTATTCGTAGCGAGGGATAAGATGAATATGAAAGTGGGGGACGTCTTTTCCGACCACCTTTAATTCAACATATTTACAAGATAAATCTAAAACCATACCAAGCATTACTTTTTTGGCGATTATAAATATTTGGGCCAACATTTCATCAGGCAAATCTTGCATCCAAGGATAATGTTTTTTAGGGATTAACAAAGTGTGTCCTTTTTCAATTGGTTTAATATCTAAAAAACCAATGAATTCATCATCTTCATAATTAATTAGAGCGGGTATTTCCTTGTT
>CAYSSZ010000008.1:0-2998 GCA_964434095.1 uncultured Candidatus Saccharibacteria bacterium
AAAATAGATTTATATATAAATAAAGGTAGAATTAAAACCTTACCGTCTACTCTGATTAGATTAGAAAATGAAAACTTCGTGATTCTTCGGCAAGGAGTAACAAAAATTAAAATTAAATAAAAATTAAGATATTATTAAAAATTTACGAGTAGGCGTGGGTGAGGAAGCGAACACCTGGAGTTTCCGCAAGACCTTTTGAGACATTTTTATAAATGTCCAAAAGGTGTACTGTTCCTGTAAGGAAAGCGCCGAGCCCTGAGCTTGCTAAGGGCGAGGTAGGGATAAGCGAGTAAATTTTTAATAATATTTTAGTAAGCAGTTATTTTCTTTCGGCGTGTTGTTTTTTGAGTTCTAATATTTCTTCAATTAATTTTCCCAAGGTATTTTCGATGCGATTTAATGTCTCATCTTCTTTTTCTTCTGGATTTTCTTCTGTCTCCTCTTGAATATCTTCAACATCTTCCTGAATCTCATCAACGTCTTTTTGAATATCTTCAACATCTTCCTGAATCTCATCAACGTCTTTTTGAATTTCTTCAACATCTTCCTGAATCTCATCGACATCTTGAGCCACAGCTTTTAATTTGCGAGCTTGGCGATTAACGGACATTTGGATAAAAATTGCTAAGTAAATTGCCTCAAGAGATACGGCAGTAGTTAAAACTAAAAGAATTGTATCTAGAGGATAGCCATAAAAATACATAATAAAAGCTCCGATAAAAATTAAAGTATGAATTACAACTGATCCGATTGAACCTACCCACTTAGTTATTTTTATTGAAGCTCTTTCAAATGTTATTTTTAAGTTGTTTCGCTTGTCTGTCATAATGGTGTTTATTATATAACACTTTTCTGTTATAATCCAACCTATGGCTAGTAAACAATTAAATCAAGATAATCAAACGAATAATGAAAAAGTAAAAAAAGTTTTGCCGAAAATTTCTCATAGCCAAATGAAAAAAATTAATGAATATAAACATTCAACAATTCCCGCCTTCGCTAAAGCTACGGGCGGGCAAGGAAAAAAAATGAAAGAATATAATCACTTACTTGTAGAAAAAAAGTGGCAAAAGGTTTGGGAGGAAAATAAATTATATGAGGCTATTTCAGTTAAAGACGCACAAGCCAAAAACCAAAAACCGTTTTATTCCTTAATTGAATTTCCTTACCCGTCAGGATCAGGCCTCCATGTTGGGCATATCCGTTCAAATACAGCCATGGATATTATTTCACGCAAAAGAAGGATGGAGGGTTATAATGTTCTTTACCCCATAGGCTGGGATGCCTTTGGATTACCAACGGAGAATTATGCGATTAAAACAGGAATTCATCCAATTAAAGTTACCAAGAAAAATACAGATACTTTTCGTAAACAACTAAAAGCATTAGGTTTTTCTTTTGATTGGTCTCGAGAAATTAATACAACTGATCCAGAATATTATAAATGGACACAATGGATATTTTTGCAGATGTTTAATAAAGGTTTAGCTTATAAACAAAAAACGGAAATTAATTGGTGTCCGACATGTAAGATTGGTTTAGCCAACGAAGAAGTAATTAATGGAACATGTGATAGGTGTGGAGGAGTGACGACAAAAAAAGAAAAGGAACAGTGGATGCTTGCTATTACTAAATATGCTAGTAGACTTGATCTGGATTTAGATAAGGTAGATTTCTTGGAAAAAATTAAAATTCAACAAAGAAATTGGATTGGAAAATCAGAAGGTAGTGAAATTATTTTTAATCTTCAAGGTGAAAATAATAATGAAAATCTTGGTGAAATTAAAGTTTTCACTACTCGAGCAGATACTCTTTTTGGAGCGACATATGTAGTTTTGGCGCCTGAGCATTCATTAATACAGCAACTAATGATACATATTTCAAACAAGGATGAAGTGGAAGGATATATTAATCAGGTTAAGAAAAAAATTGAAATAGAAAGAACAGCAGAAGATAAAGAAAAAACCGGAGTTGAATTAAAAGGAGTTTATGCTATTAATCCAGCTAATGAAGAAAAAATAACTGTTTGGATTGCTGATTATGTTTTAGCTTCTTATGGAACTGGGGCGGTTATGGCAGTACCTGCTCACGATGAAAGAGATTTTGAATTTGCCAAGAATTATAAATTACCAATTAAAGAGGTAATTACTGGTGGAGACATTAGTCAAAGAGCATTCACGGACGATGGGGTATTAATAAATTCTGGAAATTTTAATAATATGACTTCCGGGCAAGCCAGAAAAGAAATTACAAAATTCGTTGGAGGTAAGGTTGTAACAAAATTTAAATTGCGTGACTGGGTTTTCTCACGTCAGAGGTACTGGGGAGAACCAATACCTTTAATCTATTGTTTGAAGTGTGCGGAGGTTTTGAAGGGTAAAGATAATGCTGGTTGGATACCAGTACCTGAGAAAGATTTGCCGGTATTATTGCCAAATGTTAAATCTTATAAACCAACAGATACTGGTGAAAGTCCCTTAGCCTCTATTGAATCTTGGGTAAATACAACTTGTCCAATATGTAAAGGACCTGCTATAAGAGAAACAGACACTATGCCTAATTGGGCTGGTAGTTCTTGGTATTTCTTGCGTTACGTAGATCCTAAAAATTCTAAAGAATTTGCGTCAATGTCGGAATTATCATATTGGCTAAATAATGGAGTTGATTGGTACAACGGCGGTATGGAACATACAACATTGCATTTACTTTATTCTCGGTTTTGGCATAAGTTTCTATATGATTTGAAACTAGTTCCAAATAGTGAGCCATATCTTAAGCGCACTAGTCATGGCATGATTTTAGCTCTAGGTGGCGAAAAAATGTCCAAGTCAAAAGGTAATGTAATAAATCCAGATCAAATAGTAAAAAATTACGGAGCTGATACGCTACGTATTTATGAAATGTTTCTGGGGCCTTTCGATCAAGCAGTTTCTTGGAGTACAGAAAGTATTATTGGGCCAAGACGTTTTTTAGAAAAAATTTGGAGGATAGGGCAAAA
>CAYSSZ010000008.1:3098-16085 GCA_964434095.1 uncultured Candidatus Saccharibacteria bacterium
AAAAAAGTTTCAGAGGATATTGAATCGATGAGTTTTAATACAGCAATATCTAGTATGATGATGCTTGCTAATGAAATGGAATCATCTATAAATAAAGACTCTGGTGTGACAAATTCCGCCTCTGCTCAAAGCTCTGGCGTGACAAAGGATGATTTTATAAAATTCTTGCAAATTTTGTCTCCATTTGCTCCACATATAACTGAAGAATTATATAGCCAATTACATACAATAAATAATAATGGTTCATCAAAAGATAAAAATAAAAAAACAAACAGTATTCATTTATCTGCTTGGCCAGAATGGGATAAAGACAAGATTGTTGAACAATCTGTAAATATTGCCGTTCAAATAAATGGTAAAGTACGGACCTTGCTTATAGTTCCGCAAAATATGACAAAGTCTGAGATAGAAAAAATGGCGTTAGAAGATGAAACAATTAAAAAATGGATAGGGGATAATGAAATTAAGAAAATTATTTATGTAGAGGGTCGGATAATAAATATTGTTATATAAAATGGGACTAAGGAACTATAATTTCTTCAACCAACTTTCTTTTGCTTTTTTACTATTGACTCTTTTTATTGTGCCATTTTTCTTTGTCCCTTATTCTTCACTTAGTCTTGATGCAAATAAGGGATTTGTAATTTTTATTGGAATATCATTGGCGACAATATTTTGGCTTGTTGCTAGTTTATTTGGTGGTAAGCTTAAAGTTCCTCATGATCGATTAATAATTTTAGGAGCAATTATTCCACTAATTTTTTTAATTTCTTCATATTTCTCACCTTTCTTTTATATTTCTCTTCTGGGTAATGGTTTTGAAATTGGCACTGTTATGTCGATGCTGATTTTGTATTTGATATTTGTTTTGTCGGCAGTTCATTTTCAAACAGAAAAACGTTTTTGGTATTTTGGTTTGATTTTATTTTCGTCCTTATCTTTGACTTTAATTTTCCAAATTATTAATTTAATCGTGGGGATAGAAAATATTTTTCCTAATTTATTAAAAGGAATACAAGCAAACAATTTAGTAGGCAATTGGAATGATTTTGCTTTATTTGCTGGTCTCGCTGTTTTATTTTCGCTTTGTACCATTGAATTATTAAAAATAAAAAAAATATATTTAATTTTAATTTATTTTTTATTAATAATCAGTTTATTCTTTTTAGCAATTATTCACGTTCCAAGTTTATGGCTTCTTGTTGGATTACTAGCATTAATTATTTTGGTTTATAGTTTGACCATCAACAAATCTAGCGCTAATAAATTTGAGTTAGGTAATAAATTTAAATTTCCTTATACTTCTTCTCTTGTTATTTTTTTAGCTATTATTTTTATTGTTGGAGGAATTAGATTAAATGAACTTGTAGCCAATAAAATAAATATTATTAATTATGATATTCGTCCATCTATAACGGCTACAAATCATATTGCGCTTAATGCCTTGAACAAAAATATGTTTTTGGGTACTGGTCCTAATACTTTTACAATTGATTGGGCTTTATGGCGATCTCCTGATATAAACCAAACAATTTTTTGGAATGTAGATTTTGTAAGTGGCTATAGTTTATTTTTAACTTTCTTAGTATCAGTAGGGATTCTAGGATTTTTAGTATTACTTCTTTTTATTATTGTTTATTTAATTAGAAGTATGCAGTCGATTAAAATAGCTTTTGAAGACAAAATTTCAAAATATTTTATTATGATGTTTCTCCTGATTTCTGTTTATGGTTGGTTAGTGTTTATATTTTATAATCCTAACTATGTATTGCTTGCGTTAACATTTTCAACAAGTGGATTATTACTTGGATATTTAGTAAATCAAAATGCAATTAAAGTCAAAACTTTTTTATTTGTTAACAATACTTTAAATAATATATTTATGACTCTAATCTTAAATATTTTAATATTTATTTTTCTTTTTATTATTTATTCTTTCACATTAAGATATGTTTCAATAATTTATTATACGCGTAGTCTTAATTTTGACGGAAGTAATCCAGAATCCTTAGAGTATTCTCAGAAAATGTTAAGCAAGGCAATTGTCTTAAACAAAAGTGATATTTATTATCGTGCTTTGTCACAGATTTATATTAATCAATTGAATTTCTTATTATCTAATTATAATTTATCTGATCAAGTCATAAATAAAAATATGCAGGTATTGATTGATCAAGCTGAAGCCAGCGCAATTGATGCAGTCAATCAGAATCGTAGTTATTATTTGAATTATGTTAATTTAGGAAATATATACAGTTCCCTAGTTCCTTTGTCAGTTAAAGATAGTTATAATGGGGCATTGCTTGCTTATAACACAGCCAATAAATTAGCACCAAGCAATCCGCAGATATTATTTTTACGAGCAAGACTTGAGGAACAAAACAATAATTTTGATTTAGCAAAAGAATATTTAAGACAAGCCCTTGATTTAAAGAAAGATTATCTTGAAGCTAGTCTTTTTTTAGATAGTTTAAATAAACAAGTAGAATAAAATATTTAAAGTAAAATGGCAAATCGCATAATGACATTTTTGAATAAAGAATTTAGGGGACTTAATGAAGCCGCGTTGCTTTTGGGAACTTTTACTTTTCTTTCACAAATACTTGGTTTGATTCGCGATCGACTATTGGCTAGTTCTATTGGTCCAGGACCATTACTAGATACATATTATGCGGCTTTTCGTATTCCTGATTTTCTGTATATTTCCGTAGCATCTTTAGCTTCGATTACGGTTCTCATGCCATTTTTGGTTGAAAAAATAAATGATAACAACGGAGAAAATAAAGCCCAGAAATTTATGAATAATATTTTTACGGTCTATATGATTTTTATGGTAGGGATAAGTCTTGTAGTAGCTATTCTGATGCCTTATATAGCACCTAAAATTGCTCCTGGTTTCGATCAAACTCAATTAAAGAATTTGGTTATGGTTAGTCGTATCATGCTTTTTTCGCCAATATTTATTGGATTATCAAATCTAATTGGTACAGTTACTCAGCTTTTTAGAAATTTTTTAGTTTTTTCTTTATCTCCCATTTTATATAATATTGGAATTTTATTCGGTATCATTTTTCTGTATCCAAAAATTGGTATTTATGGTTTAGCTATTGGAGTAGTTATTGGGGCGCTGATGCATTTGGGTATCCAAATACCAGTTGTTGCTCAAAAAAAATATTTTCCTAAATTTATTACTTCAATTTATTGGAAGGAAATATTTCAGGTGATCAAAACATCATTACCTCGAACAATTGCCCTGTCCTGTAACAGCTTAGCCTTTATTTTTCTTATAGCTATTGCTTCTAAATTAACTGAAGGATCCATCTCTCTTTTCACTTTTTCATATAATTTACAATCAGTTCCTGTTGGAATTATCGGTATCTCATATTCAGTAGCAGCTTTTCCGATTTTAGTTAAATCATTCTCGACAAAAAACATGGGTAATTTTATTAATCAGATAATTGGAGCGGCAAGACAAATAATTTTTTGGTCACTTCCAGTACTTATGCTCTTTGTTGTTCTTCGAGCTCAAATAGTACGTGTCATTTTGGGTTCTGGGACCTTTTCTTGGGCAGACACTAGACTAACAGCGGCCGCCGTTGCACTTTTCGTTATATCTTTAGTTTCTCAAGGTTTAGTTTTATTATTAGTTAGAGGCTATTATGCTGCTGGTAATACAAAAAAACCTCTCATCGTTAATGTTTTCTCTTCTTTGATTATAATAGTTTTTGCGTATCTATTAATTTTTGTCTTTAAACAGTATCCGGAAATTTTAAATAAAATTGAAATATTACTTCGTGTAAAAGATGTCCCTGGAACTTTGATGTTAGCTTTACCGATTGCTTATACGCTTGGCTCATTGTTAAATTTTTTCTTGATTTGGTATATCTTTCAAAAAGATTTTCTGAAAGATGGAGTTTCTAGATTATTTAGAACTTTTATTGAAACAGCAATTGGGGCATTAGTTATGGGTGAAGTAGCTTATCTATTATTAAATGTTTTTGATAACATTTTTGACATAAATACGGGTATTGGAATTTTTCTGCAAGGACTATTTTCAGGTTTAATTGGAATCTTAGCTGGTTTATTTATTCTTCTGGTATTTAAGAATCAAGAATTACTTGATCTAATTCAAGCTGTGAAAAATAAATTCTGGAAAAATCGTATTATTGCTCCTGAACAGACAGACATTTAACCCAGATAGAGGCGAAACCTCTATCTGGAATAGCTTTTGTTTTTAAGATTTTTTTTGGTAAGATAGCCCTATGCAGAGCAATATACGCAATTTTTCAATTATAGCTCATATAGACCATGGTAAAAGTACCTTGGCTGATCGAATGCTTGAAATTACGAAAACAATTGAAAAACGTAAAATGAAGGAGCAAATTCTCGATTCGATGGAATTAGAAAGAGAGCGGGGAATAACCATTAAAATGCAACCTGTTAGAATGAATTTTAATTCCGAAGGACAAGAATATATTTTAAATTTAATCGACACACCTGGACACATCGATTTTTCCTATGAAGTTTCTCGAGCTTTAAAAGCCGTAGAAGGATCAATCTTGCTTGTTGATGCGACACAGGGTATTCAAGCTCAAACACTTACGACACTACAGATGGCTCGAGATTTAGGATTAGTTATTATTCCTGTTATCTCGAAAATTGATTCACCCCTAGCTTCAATTGATGAAGTTAAGATGGAATTAGCTTTGTTGCTTAATATTGATCCAGATACAGTACTGTTAGTTTCTGGAAAAACAGGAGAAGGGGTAGAAGAGTTATTAAAAGAAGTGATAAAAAAAATTCCCGCACCTAAACTTCCAGATAGTGGGTATATGGAAAATACTGGTAGAGCATTAGTATTTGATTTTAAATATGATAATCATCGAGGGGTAATTATTTATACTAGAGTTATTGAAGGAGAATTTAAAAAAGGAGAAACACTTCTTTTTGCTGTTTCGTCGGAAAAATTTATTCCGCTTGAAGTTGGATTTTTCGCGCCTGAAGAAAAACCGACTAGTTCGATTAAAGCTGGAGAAATTGGCTATATCATTACAGGGATTAAGAAACCCGGAATAGCCTCAGTTGGAGATACTGTGACATTTCTCAAAAAACCCCAACCGGCTCTACCTGGATATATGAATCCTAAGCCTGTGGTTTGGGCTTCTGTCTATCCGGAAAGTCAGGATGATTTTGCTAATTTAAAAATGGCTTTGGGCCGCTTGCGTTTATCTGATTCCTCATTCACTTTTGAAGAAGAATCATCGGGAGCCCTTGGGAGAGGTTTCCGTTGTGGTTTTTTAGGTATGCTTCATTTAGAAATTATAACAGAGCGTTTGAATAGAGAATTTAATTTACAATTAATTGTCACAATGCCATCTATTACTTATAAAGTTGTATTGCGAAACCTTCATAAAGATCAGTCTCAAAAAGAATTAATTATATATTCTCCACATTATTTTCCTGATGATGGACTTATCGCAAAAATATTTGAGCCTTGGGTAAACATTAAAATTATTACTCCATCAATTTATACCAGTGTTGTCATGCCTTTTCTATATGAACATGAAGCCAATGTATTATCGACAGAAAATTTTGGAGATAATCGTTCCACAATAAATATGTCTATGCCATTAAGAGAATTAATGCGTAACTTTTTTGATGATTTAAAAAGTATTACTTCAGGCTATGCTTCAATTTCGTATGAAATAGGTGAATATAAAGAAGCTGATGTTGTTCGTTTGGATATTTTAGTTGCCGGAGAAATATACCCAGCATTCAGCAGAGTTATTTCTCGTCGAAGAGTAGAAGAAGAGGCCAAGCAACAAGTAGAAAAATTACAAAAAATAATTCCTCGTCAGCAATTTACTTTTAAAATTCAGGCTAAAGCCTTAGGACGAATAATTTCTTCCGAAACAGTATCAGCCTTTCGCAAAGATGTTTTAATGCATGGAAGCAAGGTTGTTGGAGGTGGTGATGTTAGCCGTAAGAAAAAATTACTTGAAAAACAGAAAAAAGGTAAGAAGAGAATGCAATCCAGCGCAAAAATAAACATCTCTCATGATGTCTTTCTGAAAATGATGCGTTCCAAATAATCCTATAAACTTAGTGAAGGCAAGTAAAGCATAATCATGCTGATTATCACGAGAATCGAGAGAACAGCAAAAATCATTTGTATTTTTTTTCTATTTTTATTCCCGAAGAACATGTTATAATACTAGCACTAATTATGGCTGAATTCAAGAAAAAGAAAAAATTTAAATTTTGGCACTCGCCCATAGTGCTGGTAACCCTTTTTTTAGTAATGATTTTTTTTGTTTATAAAATTATACTAATTTATGAAAAAGAGAGAGAAACTAATAAAAACAAAATTGAAGCAGAAGAAAAGATTGCTGAATTAACTGAACGTGAAAGAATTCTTTCGGAAGATATTGCAAGGCTTAATACAATCGAAGGTGTAGAAGATATAATAAGAGAAAAGTATCTAGTTGCCAAAGAAGGAGAAAAAATGGTAATAATAGTTGAAGAAAAGAAATCACTAGAAGTTGATGTTCGTGAAAAAAAAGGCTTTTGGAGTTGGTTTATAGGCATTTTTAAAAACAAAAAATAAAAAAAGCGGGTATGGTATAGTGGTAGCATGCGACCTTCCCAAGGTTGAGACGCGAGTTCGATTCTCGCTACCCGCACATAAAACACTTTGACTTGGATATGAAATATTCAAGTCTTAGTGTTTTACTTGTGGTATGGGAATCGAACCGAGACCCGACGAAGTCTGCGTAAGCGGTCGGGTCGAGTGGGGGTCGAGCGAGTGAGATATTTTATAAGTTTTACGAAATAAAATATCCATGAGAGTGACCGATTCTCGCTACCCGCACAAAAAATTTGTTTAAATTTATTAATATGTTATAATGATCGCTCATTATAAATTAATTTGCCTTAATCAGGCTAAATATAATATGAAAAAAGTAACAGTATATAGCACACCTTCTTGTCACTTTTGTCACATGGCAAAAGATTTTTTTAACGAGCATCAGATTCCTTTTGAGGATTTCAATGTAGTTGAAAATTTAGAAAAACGTCAAGAAATGATGGATAAAAGTGGGCAAATGGGAGTACCAGTAATTATTATTGACGGTACACTAATCGTTGGTTTTAATAAGCCAAAAATTGCCGAATTGCTTGGTATTAAAGAGTAATAGTGGCAAAAATTACACTTTTGAAGTATGATAAAAGCGCTAGTGATAGTGCTTTTGTTTTTGTGGTTAAATTTATACTTACACACGAGAATTAATGCCCCCGTAGTTCAATGGATAGAACAGTCCCGTCCTAAGGGATAGATGTCAGTTCGATTCTGGCCGGGGGCA
Source organism: uncultured Candidatus Saccharibacteria bacterium (assembly GCA_964434095.1). Lineage (GTDB taxonomy): Bacteria > Patescibacteriota > Minisyncoccia > Phycocordibacterales > UBA9973 > UBA8515. The sequence goes on from CAYSSZ010000008.1 coordinate 10,460, forward strand.
CTTTTATTTTTACCTTTGATATGCTATATTTTCTACGTGGATCAAGAAGAATTAAAAAATTTATTAAAGGAAAATTTAGAGTTAGCTCGCGAAAATAATAAATTGCTTAATAAACTTTGGAATATCCAAAAGTGGTTGCAGATTTCTCGTGCTTTTTACTGGCTTATTATTATTGGTTTTGCTTTTGGAGCGTTTTATTATTTAAAACCAATATTAGGAAATTTTATAAATATTTATACTGGCAGAGTAACTGATGTAAATATGATTCGTGATTCGGTAAAAAATATGAGCACAAAAGATTTGCAAGAGTTGTTAAAATAGACTTATGCCAAGGTAGCTCAGTTGGTAGAGCACGCGCCTGAAGAGCGTGTGGTCGGCGGTTCGAGCCCGCCCCTTGGCACATTAAATTTAAAAGTCGATTTTTATTATTAGAAATAATTTTTTATAATATGTATTATCCTTTTATTATATTATTGTTTGCTTTAATAGTTATTAGTATTAAGCAAATTAATCAATATGAACGTGGTGTTCAGTTTACTCTTGGTAAATTCTCTGGAACTTTGGAGCCTGGTTGGAGATTTGTTGTTCCAGTTTTTCAGACATATCAAAAGGTTGATATTCGAGTTAAAGCGGTTGATGTACCAGATCAGAATGCAATTACTCGAGATAATGTATCCATCAATGTGAACGCTGTTATTTATTATAAAGTCAGTGATGCCTCGAAAGCTATAATTGAAGTTGAAGACTTTCGTCATGCAATTTCTCAATATGCTCAAACGACGATGAGAAATATTGTGGGGGAAGTCACTCTAGATGAGTTATTGGCTAGTCGAGATAAAATTGCTGATCGAATTCGGGAAATTGTTGATAAAGAGACTGATGCTTGGGGATTAAAAGTTCAAAATGTTGAGTTAAAAGATATAAAATTACCAATTGAACTAGAAAGAACAATCGGGAAACAAGCTGAAGCTGAAAGAGAGAAAAGAGCAGTTATTATAACATCAGAAGGAGAGTTAGCTGCTTCACAAAATATGGCGAAAGCTGCTGAAGTTTTATCAAGCGCTCCAGGAGCACTTCACTTAAGAACACTTCAATCAATTAACGACATGTCTTCTGATCAATCAAATACAGTAGTTTATCTAATCCCAACTGAAGCCTTAAAGGCACTTGAAGGATTTATTAAGAAATAAAAAAGGCTCACCAAAAGGTGAGCCTTTTTCTTTTACCTCAGATTATGAGAATTATTTATAATCCACTTTTTTCTGATTTTTGATGCTCTTGTAACTTCTTTGCCAAGTTTTTTAATTTTTGCTCGATATCGAGCAGTGTAAGCTCGGCGAATTTTAACAAATTCCGAAGCCTTTGGGGGTAGTGAATAATCCCATGGTAAAAATTGAGGCTTGTTATCAATATGGAACGAATTTTTTGAACAGGCCCAAAAATATTGCCTCAAAGTTTTTTTTCTGGCTAAATTCATATAGCCCTGGCACTTAGGACACAATGGCCGATGATCTACTTTCCATTTAGTTATCCAAGCATAACGAAGCATTCTCATAAGGAACCCTTTTTTTCTTTGAAAAGGTTTAGCAAAATAAATTGCTTTATCACCTTCGACAATTAAGACCCATCCGATATCTGTACTTTTATCTCTCCACTTTTTTTCTTTTTCTAAATAAGTCGTGTGCACAACAACCTTATAACCATGACTAGGGTTTATATATTCATAAGTTGTTTCGCTTCCGATAATTTTTCTATGTGGAGGAGGGGATAGGCCAAGTCGAGTAAATACAGTCCATAAATCATTTCTGCTTTTTTTACTAAAATTCATAGATAGAATCATTATATTAAAAAAGAGAAAATCATTTTCAGTTAATAAAAATTCTTCATTTTTCAATTAGCACCTCCTTTTCTTTTATATTAATATACATTAGAAATTGGCCACTGTCAAATATAAAAAAACCATATACAACTATGGTTTTTTTATATTAAATATTTATTTATTAAATAGATTTAATTTTTAATTTAGTTTCTCTATTTTTATCAACTTTAGGTAGTTTAATAATTAATAAACCATGTTTTTCAACAGCCTCTGCTTCTTCAGGATTAATTTCTTCGGGTAGTGAAATAGTTCTAGAAAAAGACCCCCAGTATAATTCTTGAATAAAATAATTATCTTGCGTGATAGCTTTATTTTCCTCTCTTTTACCTTTGATACTTATTACATCACGAGTAATTGTAATTGATAAATTTTCCGGTAAGACTCCTGCTATCATTGTTTGAACTATTAAGTCGTTGGGTGTTTGATATAGGTCTACGGTTAATTGTGCATCTTCCTCCTCTTCTTCCCATTTAGATTCTTTTTCGCAATCTTCTTGAATAGGTAGTTCTTTACCAGACAATTTCATTCTTTTTGAATGATTAGGGGTCGGAATTTCTTCATCGTTTAACTCTTCGTCTTTTTCGTCCATTCGAATGCTACCAGTTAAACGTTCTAAAAATGATCTTTTTTTTACCATAAAAATTTATTGAAACGATTTTGAAGTAACAATTAATTTTCTTCCCATACGCTTCAATTTTTCAAATATAAGGATATTGATAATCGTGACGACCCACAAGAATCCAAAAACTCCCAAAGAATTTCCATCACTTCCTTTTATTATAAAGAAATTAAATAGACTATGCAACAATACGGCACAAAAAATTCCGATAGTTAAATAATATCTACGATGTTTTTTGATAAAGAATGACAAACCAAGAGCACTACCAATCATTCCACTAGAAATTGCGTGTAAAAGTGTTGATCCTAAGAATCGAAGGTTGCCTGTTAACATACCAACAACTGTTCCTTCTGTAGTTAGTGGATCAATGAGGAAGAAAAAATTTTCTAAGGCAGCAAAACCAAGAGCCAAAGCAATAAAATACATCGGGAAATCAATTGGCTGTCTAATTCGATTGTTGCCAAATATAATTAATGAAACACCTCCAAATTTAATAAGTTCTTCAATTAATGCCCAGACAAAAATCTGTAGGGAACTATCAGAAATAAAACTTTGAGCAAAGCGTTCAAACCAAACTGCTACAAAAACCAAAAGACCTCCAAGAAGAAATGTTAAAATAATTAAACTTAAGGGCTCCGGTTCATCATTGTCTTCTTCTTTAAGCCAAAACCATAACCATAAAATTGCCGGTAAGATTCCTCCGAGGATTGCATATATAAAATTTTTGGGATCTAAATTCATAAAGACATTTTTTGTCTTAATGTGTCTCTATGCCTTCGACATAGATAGGCCATTTCTGTACCATTAATAATGAATCATTTTTCTTAATAGTTTGCCATATTTCTTCTGTAACAAATGGCATAAAAGGGTGAAGAATCTTTAATAGAATATCTAAGGTGTGTGTTAGGAATGCTCTTCTTGAAGTTATTTCTCTTTTATTTCCGTTTTCAAATATTTTTTTACTATCTTCAATAATTATATCGGCGAAACGTGCCCATGTATATTGATATATTTTTTCTCCGACTAGATAAAATTTATATTCATTCATTTCATCGGTAATCTCTTTTATTAAGTTGTTTAGTTCATCTCGCAAATTTAAATCATCTTCCGTATAATCAGAAAAATTTTCATCATATTTAATATCTTCCGTATTACTTTCTACAAAGCGTGCTATATTCCAAAGTTTATTAGCATAATTTTTATAAGCTCGAATTTTGTCCTCAGAGAGAGAAAGGGAAGTCCCTGGTGTATTTCCGACAATCATTCCTATTCGAAAAGCATCGGTTCCATATTTATCAGTTAAGGTAAGTGGGTCTATAACATTACCTTTACTTTTACTCATTTTTTGCCCCTTAGCGTCTAAAACCATTCCATGATAATAAACATTTTTAAATGGTATTTCTCCAGTAACATAAAGTCCGAGCATAATCATTCTCGATACCCAGAAGAAAACTAAGTCTCCCGCTGTTTCCATAATTTCAGTTGGATAATAATTTTTAAAATCTTGATTATCAGGATAACCCAAAGTAGCAAATGGCCATTGACCCGAAGAAAACCAAGTATCGAAAGTATCTGGATCTTGTTTTACTTCTTTTCCACATTTATGACATTTTGAAATTTTATTTTCAATATCAGCCATACCATATCCACAAGATAGACAAATCTTTGCTGGAATTGGAATACCCCAGACAATTTGTCGAGAAATATTCCAATCAATTATATTTTCGAGCCAATGTAAAGTTATTTTTTTGTAGTGTTCGGGAATATATTTAATTTCATCATTCTCTATTACGGCGATAGCTTTTTCTGCCAAAGATTTCATTTTTACAAACCACTGATTTTTGATTTGAGGTTCAAGAATTGTTCCGCACTTATAGCAAGTTCGAACAACATGCTTATAATTTTCCTCAATTTTTTCAACTAGACCCTTTTGTTTTAATTTTTCAATAATTAATGATCGAGCTTTGTTTATATGAAGACCAGTAAACTCTCCGGCGATTGGTAGAAGTTTCCCATTTTCATCAATGATTTGTTCTTTCTCTAGATTAAGTCTTTCTGCAATTTCAAAATCGACACCATCATGCCATGGGGTGATAGTCATAACTCCAGTACCAAAACTCATATCAATGTTTTTATCTTTAATAATTGTCGCCGTGATTGGCCCATTGATCCATTCAAGCTCAATTTTTTGTCCATGTATATATTCGGAGTATCGAGTATCATCCGGATGCATGACAACATATTTATCTCCAAATTTAGTTTCTGGGCGAGAAGTAGAAATAACAAAAGGACCATATTTCAAATAATAATAAGGCTCGACTCTTTCTTCGTCTTTAATTTCTAAATCAGAAAAAGAAGTTTGGTGTTTGCTACACCAATTTACAATTCTATTTCCTCGATAAACCAAATCATCATCAAAAAGTTTCTGAAAGGTTTGATAAACTGTTTTAACAATACTATCGTCCAAGGTAAATTTTTCTCTTGACCAATCACAAGAAGCCCCCATACATCGTACTTGAGATTTTATATTAGCAGAATTAGTTAAAGTAAAATCTAGAATTTCTTTGTAAAGTTCATCTCTGTTCATTCCAAATCTTGTTCGGCCTTCTTTTTCTAATTTCTTTTCATAAACAACCTGAGTTTCAAAACCAGCATGATCAAGACCTGGAAGCCATAAAGTTTTATAACCGCGCATTCTTTTATAACGGGTAATTATATCTTCAATAGTAATAACTAAACCATGACCTGCATGAAGAGAACCGTTCGCATTAGTAGGGGGCATTATTATTGAAAAAGATTCAGCATTTTTGTCTGTTATACCTTTTTCGATACAAACATCCGGGTTAAAAAAACCACTCTCTTCCCAGAGTTTATATATTCGATCTTCTGTTTCATTAGGATTATATGGTTTTAAAAATTTCGGATTTATTTGACTCGCTCCATCTATCATACCTATGAAATATAGCATTTTTAACAATTTAAAACAAAAAATAATAATAAAAATATATTGTTCAAGGCCTTGACTTTTTTAAACAAATTGTTAGAATTGTGTTAAGGTTTTTTTAATTAGATAATCTGAAGCGCAACCGTAATGGTTTTCGCTTCCTTTTTTTATAGTTAGGTTTGTT
>CAYSSZ010000008.1:16185-19259 GCA_964434095.1 uncultured Candidatus Saccharibacteria bacterium
ATTTCAGCCAATTTACCAATTTCTGGGCCACCGGGGTAAGGAAGACCAAGCATTCGAGCTACTTTATCAAAAGCTTCTCCAACAGAGTCATCGCGTGTTTGTCCAATTTTTTCGTAATGATGAAAATTTTTTATTAAAACTAATTCAGTGTGACCACCTGACACAAGCAGAGATAACACAGGAAATATTTTTTCTTTTAGATCTATTGAAAAGATATCAGATTTATTAGGAAAAATAGAGTATATATGTCCCTCCATGTGATTAACTGGGATTACTGGAATATTCCAAAGAACTGATAATGCTTTTGCTAAATTTATGCCAACCCAAAGTGTTGGTTCAAGTCCTGGCCCGACTGTGACGGCGATGGCATTTATCTTTGGTTTCTTTATCTCGAATAACTTATCTTGAAATTTTTCATAAAGGTCATTTTCTCGTTCAAGAATTTTTTTTATTTGCTCTCTCTTATTTAATGATATTGGTAATTTTTTTTTATTTTCTGAAAAGCTTGTCCCAGATAATTCATATAATTTTGATTCTCTTAATGCATTTTCGAGCAAATAAACTATATTTTTTCCATGCTCTCTTTTGGCCATCATTGGAAAAACACCCCCATACTGAGCATGAAGTGATATTTGAGACGAAATTTCATTAGCCAGAATTTTGAAATTAAGCTTATTTCCGCCCTTTTTTGTCTCAACAATTGCAATTGCAGTTTCGTCACATGAAGTTTCAATGGCTAGGATTTTCATAAATAATTATATCCTCAATAAATTATAAATAATTGATTCTCGCCCCGTAGGAAACTTTATGTGCATTCGATATAAAGTTTTCCTACTGGGGTCGTCACATGATGTTTCAATAGCTAGGATTTTCATTCTGACACTATAACATATGGTTTTTTATTTGACTATTTGTGTGATAAACTATTTAAATGACAAAGAAAAGAAATCTGGGTTTCAATTTGGCTGTTATGGGGATGATAGCATCGGGTAAGGACACCCAGGTCAATTTGCTAAAAAAGAAATACAATTTATTACCTGTTGAGACTGGCTTATATACTAGAAATTTACTGAAGGAAAAAAGCAAAGAAGGAGATTGGGCCAGGCGTGTGGCGGGGAAAGGGAAACCCTTACCAATGGTTCTTATGAAAAAATTTCTGATGTCTCAAATAAAGAATAAACCCAAAAATAAAGAATTAATTTTTGTTGGTGGACCGAGATTAAAGCCTGAAGCTCAACTTGTTAGGAAATTATTAAATGAAAATAATCAAAAAATATTTATAATATATATAACATTATCGGATAAGGAAATTTATAAAAGATCCCAAGGTAGAAAGAATAGTAATATAAAAAATATTTATAAAGTTTTTGATGATAAAAAAACAATTGAAAAACGAATCAAATGGCACAAAGATCAAGTAGGTAAAACTGTCAAATATTTTGAGTCTTTGGGTATACTTAAAAAAATAAATGGTAATCAATCAATTGAAAAAGTTCATAAAGACATCGAAAAAGCAATTTTATATTTTAAAAAATTAAACAACAAGTGGAATGAATCCCGTTAGAAGCCGCGATCGCAATTTAAAAAACAAACGAAATTATGAAAATAAATTATAGAAAAATTAATAACCTAACACATCAGACACGCGAGTTGATCGCGATCTGCTTCTAAACGGGATGAAACTACTAAGCACCATAACAGAAAATGTAAAAATTATTGAAAGCCATGGAAATGTTAATGTTTCTGTTGCGTCTGTTTCTCTTGATTCAAGAAAAATTGAAAAGAACTCTTTATTTATCGCTATTATTGGAAATGTTTTAGATGGCCATCAATTTATCGATCAATGTATCGAAAATGGAGCTACCGTAATTGTTCATCAAAAAGATTTACCTGAATATAAAGATAAAGTAACTTATTTAAAAGTACCTGATAGCCATGAAGCCGCAGGACTAATAGCTAGTCAGTTTTATGGTAATCCTTCAACTCTATTAAAATTAGTCGGAGTTACTGGTACAAATGGTAAAACAACCACGGCCACCTTGTTGCACGAGTTGTTTATGGATTTAGGTTATAAAGTAGGAATGATTGGAACAATTTGTAATAAAATAAACGATGCCGAAGAAGAAGCAAGTCGAACCACACCTGACCAAATTACTCTTAATGAATTATTGCGTGAGATGGTTGATGCTGGATGCGAATATTGTTTTATGGAGGTTTCGTCACATGCAGTATCTGAAAAAAGAGTTGCAGGTTTAAATTTTGCCTGTGGAATATTTACAAATTTGACCCTTGATCATCTTGACTATCATAAAACTTTTGAAAATTATCGAGAAGCCAAAAAGCAATTTTTTGATATGTTATGTGAAAATGATTTTGCTATTGCTAATATCGATGATCCAAATGGTGAGTATATGATCAGTACGACAAAAGCCCATAAATATACTCTGAGTTTAAAAAAAGAGGCAAATTTTAATGAAAGATTGGAATCCAAATTAATTGGAGAATTTAATGCGTATAATATTTTAGGAATTTATGCTGTGGCGACTTTGCTTTTGAATGGGGAATCTACTTCGATTGAAGCAATTAATGGCCGAGAAAAAATAAAAGAAATTATTAAAATATTAGATCCTGCCCCCGGTAGATTCCAAGCTATAAAAAGTGATAATAATATTACGGGAATTGTTGATTATGCTCATACGCCCGATGCTCTTGAAAATGTTTTGAAGACAATTAATTTGATGAAAGATAACCATAAAATTATTACTGTAGTTGGTTGTGGGGGAGATCGTGACCGGTCAAAACGTCCGATTATGGCTAAAATTGGTTATGATTTAAGTGACATTTTGATTTTAACTTCTGATAATCCCAGAACGGAAAAGCCTGAAGAAATTCTTGCTGAAATGCATACAGGGATAGAAGATTTACCGCAAAATAAAGTTTTGGTCATTGTAGATCGACGTGAGGCAATAGAGAAAGCTTGTAAATTAGTTGTTTCAGGCGATTATATCTTAGTGGCTGGTAAGGGTCATGAAAATTATCAAGAAATTAACGGTATTAAAACCCATTTTGATGAT
>CAYSSZ010000009.1:0-18699 GCA_964434095.1 uncultured Candidatus Saccharibacteria bacterium
AAACAGAGCAAGGCAAGACCTTGCTCTGTTTGTTATTCGAAATGGAGATTTATCATTTTGTTTTTTAGGGTTTCCGCAAGGAGGGGAAAAGAAATTAAATTAGAATCTTGATTTACAACGAGAAGTGCTTCAGTTCGAGCTGCTTCAACCATTTTGATATTTTTTATTGCTTCCATACCAATGTCGGTAATACCCCATTGTTTATCTCCGGATAAAAGACCTGCTCCTCGAAGAGATAAATCTAGCTCAGCTAACTCGAATCCATTAGAAGCTTTTGTCAAAGCCCTCAATCTATCCATTGTTTTATCTGTCCGAGCTTCAGCAAATAAATAGCAATATGATTGAAAACTTGATCGTATAACTCGACCACGAAGCTGGTGAAGTTGGGCTAAACCGAATCTTTCAGCCCCCTCAATAATAATTACTGTAGCGTTTGGAATATTTACTCCAACTTCAATTACCGATGTCGATACTAAAATATCTATTTGATGGTTAGAAAAGTCTAGCATAATTTTTTCTTTTTTTTGCTTAGACATCTTACTATGCATAATTTCAATTCGATATTTTTGAAAGACTTTTTCTTTTAATCTTTTTGCTTCACTAATTACTGATTTAACATCTAATTTAATTTGTTGACCTAGATCAGGATCATCAATCTTCGGACAAATAACATACAGCTGTCTTCCTGCCTGTAATTCTTTTTCTATTTTAACGTAAGAATCTTCTCTTTTATTTTCAGAAATAATTTCAGTAATAACCTTTTTTCTTCCCTGGGGCATTTCATCGATAACTGATAAGTCAAGATCACCATAAATTGTTAGAGCAAGAGTTCTAGGAATGGGGGTAGCTGTCATTGATAAAAAGTGAGGAGAATGGCCTTCTTTTTTTGCTAATTTCATTCTCTGATTTGTTCCGAAGCGATGCTGTTCGTCAATGATAACTAATCCTAAATCTTCAAAATCAACAGATTTTGAAATTAAAGCATGAGTTCCAATCAGTATTGGTATTTCCCCATTTTTGACCCATTTCAAGAGTTGGTTTCTAGAAATTTCAGTCCAAGGTTTTTGAGAGCTGGCAACTTTTGTTGGAAATTTTCGACAGCCACTTCCGGTAATTAAACCGATTTGTATTCCAGTATGTTCAAAATAGGAAACAAAATTTTCAAATAGTTGAATTGCTAAAACTTCTGTTGGGGCCATGTAAGCTACTTGAATATTTCCAAAGTCTCCTTTGGGTGAATTATGAGCTGGATTTTTTATGACAGCATAAGTAATGGTGGCAGCGACAAATGTTTTACCACTGCCGACATCACCTTCAATCAAGCGAGACATCGGTTTGTCTTTTATTAAATCAGCTAGAATTGTTTTGATGACTGATTTTTGCGACTTAGTAGGTAAAAAAGGGAAACGTGACATAAAATCTCTAATATCGCGATTATCAACTTTTAACTTATAAGAAAATAATGATTCATATTCTTTACGCTCTTTTTGGCGCGCTAATTGAATGAAAAACACCTCTTCAAAAGCAAATCTTTTTCGAGCTACTTCTGCGTGTTCTTTTTTTTGTGGAGTATGTACCCAGATTAAAGCGGTACGTAGTTGTGGCAGGTTATATTTTTTTAGAATATTTTCTGGAATATATTCAACGATATTTTTTAGACAATCATTTTTAATTATTTTTAAAATAGCATGATAAATCCATTTGGAAGTAATACCTCTTGATTCCGCGTAAATAGGGAAACCAAAATTTAATTTATTTTGACCATCCTGATTTTTATAAAAAAGTGAATCATGCAAATCAATTGGTAATATATCTTCTTTGCTGACTTCGGGATTTGTAAGTGTTAGCCCATATTTTTCACTAAATGAAACTTTGCCAGTTACCTTTACATTATTTCCTTCATTTAACATTTTGGCTAAATAAGGTTGATGAAACCAAATAATATTTATTTGACCAGTTTCATCTTTTAGAACTGCTTTACTCATAGGAACCTTGCTTTTAAAACCTTTTTTTATTTCCAACTTCGATATTTGGCCAAAGATTGTTACCATCTCGCCTTCAGTTAAAGTATTTATATATCGTATTTCTGATATATCTGTATATCTTGAAGGGAAATAATATAATAAATCACGAATAGACATAAGCCCTAATTTGTGAAGGGCTTTTTTTTGATTTTGGTCAATTTTAAAATGTTTTTCTAAGTTATCGGATAATTCCATATTTTTCAAGTAATGTGTTAGATGGCTTATCTTTGCCAAAAAGGACTAAACCACCAATGACAATAAGGATAATAAATAAGATGATAGTTTTATTTTTTTCTCTTTGAGTCATAGGCTTATTATATCACAGGCAATCACCTACACTTAAAAATCCATCATTTGATGGATTTTTAAGTGTAGGTGATTTAACGATTAAAAATCTTATTAACATGCTCGACTAATTCATCGAGGGTAAAATTAGATTTGACCATAAAGAAGTTGGCTCCTAATTCTTTTGATTTATTAATATCTTTTTCTTCAGATAAGTTAGAGAACACGATTACTGGTAAATCTTTTGTCTTCTCATATTCACGAACTTTTTTCAAAATCTCGAAACCGTCAAAATTAGGTAGAATTAAATCTAACAAAAGTAAATCAAAATTCGCTTCCTCTACTTTGATTAGAGCTTCTTCGCCTGTTCCCGCAACAAAAACCTCATAACCTTCTTTTTTAAGTTTTGTTGATTCAAGACTTTGTAAAAATTCATCATCTTCAACTATTAATACCTTTTTCATATTTTTATTATATCATACCTCTAGATTTATAGGCAAGCTAAAAGAGAAGGTTGCTCCTTGTTTTTGGTTATTTTCAAACCATATTTTACCTTTATGATGTTCGATAATACTTTTTGTTGTAAATAAGCCGAGTCCTGAGCCGACATAATCCTTTTCTTTAGCGTTGGGGGCACGATAAAATTTCTTAAATATATTTTCTTGATCTTCGGGTTTAATTCCTATTCCTGTATCACGAACAGAAACAAAAACATTACCCCCGTCTTCCTTTAGAGAAATGAAAACCTTATCATCTTTATTACTATATTTAATGGCATTTTCAATTAAATTTTGCATCACGACTCTAATCATTTCTTCATCACAATTAATAAAAGGAATAGATTTTTCTGGTTTAATAAAAATTAATTCGACATTCTTTTTTTTAGTTTCGCCTGAAAAGTCGAAGATTATTTGTTCAATTAAATATAGTAGATCAACTTTTTTAAAATCATACTTTATCGAAGCTTCTTCAGCATGATTTAGGGATAAGAGATTATTGACCAAGGAGGCCATACGCTCATTACTATTATAAGCCTTTCTAATAAAACTAGCTTGCTCATCTGTCAATATTCCCAAGTCTTCATCTAAAAACATCATTAAAATCCATTTTAATGCTGATAGAGAAGTTCTAAGTTGATGGGCAGAGATAGAAATAAGATCTGTCTTAGCTTCATTCAACTTTTTAAGTTTTTCATTTTCTTCTTTTAAATTTTTTAATTCTTCTTCCATCTTGTTATTATAACAAAATTTATCCTATTTGAGAAAAGTTACAAATATGATAATGTTTTTTATATTGGAGAGTTGGCTATGAAATGTAAACTGCTTTACATTTCATCTGGTTCTGCCGAAGGCAGAAATGGTCAATGATATTTTTAAATATCAGACCATAAGGAAGGGCCCGGTAGGGCACGAAGCCAGCTTGACCTTAGGTGGACGAAAGGTACTTTCGACCACACAAATTTGGAGAGTTGGCTATGAAATGTAAACTGCTTTACATTTCATCTGGTTCTGCCGAAGGCAGAAATGGTCAATGATATTTTTAAATATCAGACCATAAGGAAGGGCCCGGTAGGGCACGAAGCCAGCTTGACCTTAGGTGGACGAAAGGTACTTTCGACCACACAAATTTGGAGAGTTGGCTGAGTGGTCGAAAGCGCCTCACTGCTAACGAGGTAGCCCTTTAAAAGGCTCGTGGGTTCAAATCCCACACTCTCCGCAATGATTTAAGAGGACAGATGGGAATCTGTCTGCCGAAGCTAAAAAAGAGTTGAAATTGCCCCATATGAAATTAAGTATCATTATTCCTACTTATAACGAGAGGGAAAATATAGAAAAAATAATTTTAAAGATTGAAGATGAATTTTTTCGACACCAAATCGACGGAGAAATTGTTATAGTTGATGATAATTCTCCAGATGGAACTCAGCCTATTGTTGAAAGATTGAGACTAAAATTTAATAATATTAAACTAATTTGTCGACAGGATAAATTGGGTCTTTCTTCGGCGGTCTTGGAAGGTTTTCGCAAAGCTTGCGGTGATATATATGGTGTTATGGATGCTGATCTTAGTCACCCGACAGAGAAAATTAATGAACTTTATGAGGCAATTATTTTAGGGAATGATTTAGCAATTGGTAGCAGATATATTAAAGGAGGTAAAATTGTTGGTTGGAATTTTTATCGGAAGATATTATCTTGGGGAGCAACAATATTAGCAAGAATTTTTACTAAAGCAAAAGATCCGATGTCGGGGTTTTTTATGGTCAAGAAAGAAATTATTAATAGTGCTCATTTAAGTTCACAAGGTTTTAAAATATTGTTAGAAATAATAATAAAAACAAATCCAGAGAAGGTATCTGAAATACCAATAACTTTTGTAAATCGAGAAATGGGCAAAAGTAAAGCTAATACGAAAGAAATTATTTTTTATTTAAAAAATTTAATTTCTTATTTAAGATACAGAAAAACAACTTTTGAATATATAAAATTTGCTACCGTAGGATTATTGGGGACTATAATCAATTTAGGACTAACTTTCTTTTTAACAGAGGAGTTTAAGATTTATTATATAATTTCTGCTTCAATGGCTTTTGTGATTGTAGTTACCTTTAACTTCACACTGAATAAAGTTTGGACTTTTAAAGAAGGATTAAGGTCTCGAGTATTAAGCAAATATGTCAAATTTGTTTTGATCAGTCTTTTGGCTCTATCTTTAAACTTGAGTATGTTATTTCTCTTAACCGATTACTTTAAGTTTCACTATTTAATTTCACAATTAATGGCTATTCAAATAGCTTCCTTCATAAATTTTGGAGGCAATAAAATATGGATTTTCAATGGACAAAAATAAATTATAAATATTTTGTTGAATTTTTAAAAAAAGAAAAAATCCAAATAATTCTTATTCTTATTTTTTCTTTTTTAGTACGTATCTTGTTTTTATCATATTTACCTCTTCGAGGTTGGGATGAAACTGTATATCTAAATCTTGGTAAAATATTAAGTCAAAATCCATTTAATTATTCTCTTCTTAATGCAGGGTGGACTGACTATATTCCGTCTACTGACCCAATATATGGGTGGCCAAATATTTGTTTTCGGGCACCAATATTGCCGTATCTGTTCGCTATTTTTTATTTTCTAAGATTAGATTTTCTCATTGATTTAATTGTTCCCTTGCTGGGGACAGCTACGGTTTTTCTTGTTTTTGTTTTAGCCAAAAATATATTTAATAAAAAAGTAGCTTTATATTCAGCTCTCTTTTTATCTATTTTGCCTATACATGTGATTTATAGTACTAAAACTTTAACTGATGTTCCCGTGGTTTTTTTCTTGTGCTTAACTTTTATTAGTTTTTGGTTAGGTTATGAAAAAAATATTAAAAAACATCAATTATATTTTGGATTCTTTTTGGCTTTAGCACTTTTAACTCGCTACACAACATTATGGATTATTCCAGTTTTCCCAGTATATTTTATTTTACGTGATCGGTCTTTGAAATTTTTAATAAACAAAAATTTATGGCAAGCAATAGGTATTTTTTTCTTAACTCTTATACCTTGGTTTCTTTATGGTCTTCATTATTACGGTAACCCCGTGGGTGGATTTTTTCATGGCTTTTTGGGTTCGTCTTATTGGGGTGGGGTTCAACCGTGGACTTTTTTTATAGACTATCATTGGAATATTATTTCAATTTTAGGAATAATTTTTTTAATTTCAATCCTTTATCTGTTATATACAAAAGATTATCAGAAAAAAGAGTATTATTTATTGTTAATTTATTTTGCTATTTTTTTCCTTATTGTTTCTACGATGCCACATAAAGAAGAACGTTTTTTCTTACCCCTTGTTCCTATTATTTGCATTCTTTCTGGGCTTTTGATAAGTCGGATAAAAAAATATTCATGGTTATTTTTTTTATTAATTTTTATTATCTTATCGTCTTCAACTTATTCCCAAATAAAAAAAGAATTTCGTTATGCACATTCTGGAGAAATAATATGCTTTAAAGAAGCCAATAATTTTTTATTAAAACAGGATATTGGCCAATCTCAAATTGTGATAAACAATCAGTCTCCTATAAGTTATTATTATTCAAATAAAATGAATTATTCATTTCCAGAAATTTGGAATTTAGAAAAATTTAAAAAAGATATGGAAGAAAAATTTCCAAACAAAGATATTTACCTTTTATTTTCAAATTATGATATGGCTAAACAAAAAGAAATAAAAAATGATCTTGATCGAAATTTTGATGAATTATTTCAGTGCAATAAAAATGGAGGGTATTCTGTAATTTATATGCATAAATAATTTTTTGACAAAATTTATTTTATGTGTATAATAATAATGAATTATAACTTTAAAACTATGAATGAGAAAAAGATTTCAAGAAGGAAATGTCCATTTCACCTGATCGATGGACAAACGAGTTATTCGAGAGAACAACTTCTTTATTTCGAAAGAATAATAGATGAGGAGCGCGAGAAGGCACAGTTTGATTATGAATTACACAATGGACTTGTGAGTAATTCAGAAGGAAATGGTACGGAAGATACATCTCCGACGCACAAAATTTTGGAAGAAGGACAAAAAACTATTTCCAATGAAAACAACAGTGCGTTGCGTCACCGTGCCTATCTGAAAATTAAAAAATGTGATGCCGCTAAAATCCTCATTAGTAATGGGACATATGGGATTCAGCCTGACGGCGAAATAATCGATCCCGAAAGGCTGAGAGCGAATCCATTTGCCACTAGCAATTGTTCCAAGGAATCTTGAGAAATTATTTAACCACTTTTTGAGTAAAATCAAAAGGTGGTTTTTTGTATTAATAATTATCTTTGATATAATCAATATATGAAAATGAAATTTAATAAATACTATATAATAATTGCAATTTGTATCATTGCCAACATATTTATTTTTCAATTTATGTCTCGTAAGCTAGAAAGTTATGTAGCTGATGTCACTGTTGAAAGAGCTTTTTATGATCAAGAAATTTAAATATTTGTAAAATCTCTATTTTTAGTGGGCAATGGTAAAACCAAAAACTTTTTTCGCCCCGTAATTTTTTAAAAGTCTCATAATTTCTCGGAGGGTAGCTCCCGTTGTTGTTACATCATCAATAATAATAATTGTCCGGCCACGAATGTGGACTTTTTTATTCTTTAAATAAAAAGCTCCAGTGATATTTGCAAATCGTTCTTTTCTATTTTTAATTTTTGCCTGAGGAAGAAAACCTTTTTTTCTAGCTATAATTTTAGAATTAATTTCAAAAATATCTTTATTCTCTTCACAAAAACCTCGAGCTATTTCTTCAGATTGATTGTATCCTCGTAAGATAGTTCTTTTTCGGGTAATTGGAACTGGCAGAATAATTATTTTCTTGCCTTTAGAAAATTCATTAATTTCGGATATTTTTTCAAGTAATGAATTGTACAAAATTTTACCCAAAATTTTCCCCAAACGTCGACGATGTCCATATTTAAGTTGCCAAACAATTTTTTTAATTAATGGGTCTTTGTAGTCATATAGGGCAAAAATATTTTTATGCTCAATCTCAAGACTAGGTCTAATTTGATTCAGACAATTATTACAAATAATTGTTTTAGGCAATGAACAACCAAGACAATTTTCCTTATAGAATAGATCAAGTAAATTATTTATTAAGTATTTAAGAAAATTAATAAAAAACATTTCTTTATTTTACAACAAATATGATATAATCTTAAGGTTACATTTATTGTTATGGATAAATCATTTAATTTCAAAAAATTATTTTCAGATAAACTTGCAGATTTAGGAAAAATCTTTTCCTCAGCTAAACAAGGATCAGAAAGTGTATTGGGTATAGATATTGGATCATCATCTATCAAGGTTGTGCAATTAAAAAAATCAGCAGGGAAGGCTGTTCTAGAAACTTACGGAATTTTATCATTGGGCCCATACGCTAAAAAAGAAATTGGGTCAGTGACCAATTTAGATGCTGAAACTATTTCTCGAGCTTTAGTTGATGTGATGAAAGAGTCTAATGTTACAACCAAATCAAGTGTTGCTGCTATACCATCGGCAGCTAGTCTTATATTTACCATTTCTTTTCCAGCTAAAGTTGCTGAAAGTCAGCTCCCGAGCATTATCCCCGTCGAAGCTCGAAAATATATTCCCGTGCCCATTGGAGAAGTAACACTCGATTGGTTCGTTATTCCTCAAGAGGTTGAAAGCTATGTTAATGACAGTATAGAGACCCCAGGTCTTGATAACACAAATCCAGAATTAAAACATGAAGTATTAGTAGTTGCTATTCACAACGATGTTTTATTTAAATATCGAGATATTTTAGCAAGAACTGAAATACCTAATGGTTCTTTTGAGATGGAAATTTTTAGCAGTATTCGTTCCTCTCTAGGTCATGAAATTTCTCCAGTTATAATAATGGATTTTGGGGCATCAAAAACAAAAATATATATTGTTGAAGCGGGTATCGTGCTGGTTTTTCATATTATCAATCGTGGCTCGCAAGATATTACCCGAAATATTTCGCAAGCCCTCGGCATAACTTTCGAAGAAGCCGAAAAAATGAAAAGAAGTGTAGGGTTGGATACTTCTTTGAACAAAGATGCGGGTGAAATTGCTTTAGCATCGGTCGATTTCATTATCAGAGATACTAACAGTGTTGTGTTTGCATATGAAAAAAGGTATAATAAAAATGTTAGTAAAGTAATTTTAATTGGCGGAGGTTCTTTACTTAAAGGATTGATCGAATATGTCAGAGAAAATTCTAGTACGGAAGTAGTTTATGGTCATCCTTTTGCAAAGACTGAAGCTCCAGCTTTTCTTGAATCAGTTTTAGAAGCTAGTGGTCCAGAATTTTCAGTTGCAGTTGGGCTTGCTCTACGTCAATTATCTCAACAATAAAAATAAATTTATGAATGATTCATTTCAAACATCATTTATCCCTAAAAAACCTATAAGTAATAGTGTTATTGAAAAAAAACCTTCTAATCCATTCGTTACTTTTTCTTTAGTAATCTTGTTTCTAGCAATTTTGGCCACACTCGGTCTTTTCTTTTATCGTATTTACTTAAGCAATCAAAAAAACAATTTAGCTGAAGCTTTAAATAAAGCTCGAGCTAGTTTTGAAGAAGAAACAATTAAAGAATTAGAACAATTTAGTAGTCGTATTGAAATGTCGAAAAGTATTTTAGAAAATCATATTGTTTTGTCTCCAATGTTAGCAGTCTTGGGTGAGATTACTATTCCGACAATCCAATATACAGGCTTTTCCCATTCGACACCAAAAGAAAAGTTTTTTGAAGTCACCATGCAGGGAGTAGCCGTTGATTATAAATCTATCGCCTTGCAATCAGAAATGTTTAATAGTATTAAAGGTCGATTTTTTAAGAATGTCATTTTTTCCAATTTAGTAAGAAATAATTATGGCACTACAGGCAATAATTATGTAACCTTTGATGTTACGTTTGAAGTTGATCCTTATCTTCTGTCTTTTAGTCAGAATCCTCAAAGTGTTACAAGTTCTGATAATAATGATTTTGGGCAACCAAATGAAAATATTAATCGAGACTTACCTTCTGGAACTCCGAGTAATATAAATATTAATTTATAAATTTTTATGAGACTTATATATCAATTATCATTCTTAATAATCGCTGCAATTTTGTTTTTTACAGTTGATAAGCCACTATATGACAAAATTGGTTTACTAAAAGAAGATGTAGATATTTATACAAAAGCTCTAGATAGTACTACGAAACTACAACAAACTAGAGATAACTTAGTTAATATTTACAAAAGCGTCAAACAAGAAGACAAGGATCGTTTAGAGCATTTTCTGCCAAGTTCGGTTAACAATATTCAACTTATCCTAGAAATTGAGAAAATTGCTGGTAGATACGGAATGCCAATTAAAGACATTGAGTTTCAAGGTGAAAGTAGAATAAATCCCGAGGATAACTCTGAGTCAGCTAAAAACACAAAGACACAGACAGACGAAAGCCTTCCCTACGGAGTATTTCCTTTAAGTTTTTCTGTTGATGGGAAGTATAATGATTTTGTTTCTTTTCTTAAAGAGGTCGAGTTAAATTTGCGTATGGTTGATGTCAAAGGAGTTTCTTTTACTGTCCCACTTGAAAGGTCAAGTGCAACAACAATTCAAAGAAATGATGGTGTTAATAAGAACCCTGACATCTATACTTTTGAAGTTAATACCGATATTTATTGGTTAAAATAATATGAAAAGATTTTTTAAAAAATTAATTATTACAGTTGGAGTACTCACTTTTGTTGGGGTTATCTACTCGTTTGTTATAAGTGATACACAAAATGGATTGTCCTTACCTGTAGCTTATGGTGGTGATTTAGTTTCTTCACAAGGAGAAGTGTCTCCATTGCTCGGCAGATCAGATAATCAAGTAATAGCTGATATAGCTTTTTTGAATACTCTAGAATCACTTAAACAGTTACAGATTGATGAATCATTCTTTAGAAGTCAATTGTTTACACGTCTAAATGATAATACTGTTCTTATTGATCCTATCCCTGCCGGAAGAGAAAACCCATTTGCTCCAATCGATGTCAAAAATATTCCCAAAAATTCAGATTTGCCAAGCGTTGTGACCGAAAAAGCAACTCAAATAACAAAAGATACAGCAGTATTAAATGGTTTTGTTAATTTAGCAACAGGAGTTAAAGATATTCGTTTCGAATATGGCCTAACTGAATCATTTGGAAGTGAAACAGTTACTCTTAAGCAATCTTTAGTTGGTAATTTTTCAAAAAGTATTAGTGGTTTAACTCCTGGGACAACTTATTTCTATCGAGCAATAGCTCTTATAAATGAAACAGAAATAGAGGGTGATATCATTTCCTTTACCACTACAACGGAATAACCTATGTTGCTACTTGAAGAGTTAGTCAAATATGGCATCTTGCACGGAGAGCAAATTTCCGAGGTTATTGAATTGGCTAACAAAAAATTTAATGGCAATATCGAAGAGGCTTTAATCAACTATGGGATTAAAGAAGAAAAAATCCTTGAAATAAAAGGGAACATTTTCAACGTACCTATTCGCAATGTTGACCCGAAAACTATTCCTGTTTCTGTTTTAAAAATGATTCCACTTGACGCGGCCAAAACTTACCATTTCGTGCCAATAGGTTTAAATGAAAGTCTAATTGAAATTGGAGTTGTTGATCTTGATAACATTCAAGCAAAGGATGCCTTAACTTTTATTACAGCAAAATTAAATAAACCATTTAAGATATATCTAATCGCTAACTCTGTTTATCAAAAAATACTGAGTTTGTATGAGAATGCTGGTAATGAAATTGAAATAGTCCTGTCTGAACTTGATGCTGAAATATCTAATGCAAAAGAAAAGGATCTTGTCTTAACTAAAAAAAATAAAGATGGAAGTATGTCAGGAGAGGAAGAAAAGCTTGTTGAAGATGCCCCAATAATTAAAATTGTAGCTGTCATCCTTAGGAATGCTACCGAAGGAAATGCTTCTGATATCCATATTGAAAATACTGAAGAAAATGTTCGGGTTCGTTTTCGCGTTGATGGGACACTTTTTACTTCATTGGTTTTGCCCCCACACGTTTATAACGGAGTTATTGCTCGAATAAAAATTTTAGCCAAATTGAGATTAGACGAAAAAAGAAAACCACAAGATGGAGGTTTTTCTGCGAAAATTGATGGTCGCAAAATAGATTTTCGTGTTTCTAGTTTGCCTACTCACTTAGGGGAGAAGGTCGTTTTGCGTATCCTTGATCCACAAAGAGGAGTTAAGGCTTTAAATGATTTGGATATGTCTGAAAATCATATTTCTTTAGTTCGAGAAGCTTTAGCTAGTCCACACGGACTTATCCTTATCACTGGTCCTACGGGTTCGGGAAAAACGACGACTCTATATTCAATGTTGCGTGAGCTTGATAGTGAAAAAGAAAATATTGTTTCCCTTGAAGATCCAGTGGAGTATAAAATGCCTGGGATAAATCAGTCTCAGATTATGCCAGAAATTGGTTATACTTTTGCTTCAGGACTGCGCTCAATCTTAAGACAAGACCCAAATAAAATCATGGTGGGGGAGATTCGAGATAAAGAAACAGCAGAACTAGCTATTCAAGCTGCTATGACAGGCCACTTGGTTTTCTCAACATTGCACACAAATTCCGCTGTCGGGGCTATTCCTCGTTTGATTGATATGGGTATTGACCCATACTTAATTGCTCCAACATTAATTTTGTCTATTGCTCAGCGTTTAGCCAAGAAAATTCATCCGAATTGTCGTCATGAAATACCGATTGATCAGGCAACCCAACTAATTTTTGATAAACATTTTTCTGATTATCCAGCTGAGCTAAAATCAAAATTAAATCTTTCAAAAACAATTTTTGAAGCAGTGCCGTCAGCAGAAAGTTCATCGGGCATTTTAGGAAGAATACCTATTTATGAAATGTTCAAAATTGATAAGGATATGCAGGCAATTATTTTAAAAAACCCTCTAGAAGCAGAAATATATCATTTAGCTCGAAGCCGGGGCATGGTCATGATGAGAGAAGATGCTATTATTAAAAGTATGAGGGGGTTAATTTCATTTCAAGAAATATTTACTTTTTAAACTAGGATATATTTATTGGTTGTATTATAATAAATTAATATGGAAGATATATCAAAAAAAATTTTAATAGTTGATGATGATAATTTTCTTTTAGATATGTATGCCTTGAAGTTTAGTAAATCAAATTTTATTGTCAACGCAGCTTTGGGGTCAGAAATAGCTCTTGAAAAATTACGAGGTGGTTTCATTCCTGATGTTATTTTGCTCGACATCATTATGCCGGTCATGGACGGTTTCCAATTTGTCGAAAAAATAAGAGAAGAAAAACTAGCTTCTGACTCTGTAATCATTTTTCTTTCAAATCGTGGCCAGCAGTCAGATGTGGCTCGGGCTAAAGAGCTTGGGGCCTCGGGGTA
This sequence comes from uncultured Candidatus Saccharibacteria bacterium, assembly GCA_964434095.1. Classification (GTDB taxonomy): domain Bacteria; phylum Patescibacteriota; class Minisyncoccia; order Phycocordibacterales; family UBA9973; genus UBA8515. The sequence goes on from CAYSSZ010000009.1 coordinate 13,308, forward strand.
TATTGTCAAAGCCTCGAGTACACCTGCTGAAGTCATTGAGAAAGTAAATGAAATTATTAATGGTCTAAATAATAAATAATATGAACTATCAAAAATTAATTGAAGATTTGTTTACAAATTTAATTCATGAAAATGCTTCAGACTTGCATTTGGGGGCTGACCGTAAGCCAGCCATCCGAATTGATGGTCAGCTTATTTTTTTAGTAAAACATCAAGTTTTAACCAATGAAGATATTATTGAAATTTTGAGATATTTTGTTGGAGATGAACGATTAGCAAAATTTTTAAATGAAAAAGAGTTAGATTTTTCGGTAGTTCACAATGAAAAAACTCATTTACGAGGCAATGCCTTTTTCCAAAAAGGCTTAGTGTGTATGGCTCTTCGGTTGATTCCTGAAGCTAAGTCTTTTGAAGAATTAAATATTCCTCCAGTTATAAAAGAATTTACTCGAAAGAAACAGGGTTTTTTCTTAGTTGTCGGACCTATTGGTCAAGGAAAGTCAACGACGCTTTCGACTATGATAAACTTTATCAATAAGGAAAGTGCTGTTCATATTTTAACAATTGAAGATCCAATCGAATTTGTCTATGAGCCTGATAAAGCCATTATTGACCAAAGAGAAGTTGGGGTGGATACTGCGGACTTTTTGAGTGGATTAAAGTCAACATTTCGTGAAGATGCCAATGTTATAATGATTGGTGAGATGCGTGATAGCGAAACAATGGCCTCAGCTGTCACCGCCGCTGAAACAGGTCACTTAGTATTATCAACCTTGCACACTAACAATGCTTCACAAACAATTGATCGTATTATTGACTCATTTCCAGCTGATCAACAAGACCAAATTCGAATTCAATTATCCTCAAGTCTTTTGGCTATATTTTCACAACGTCTAATCCCTAGAATTACTGGTGGCCGAATTTTAGCCTATGAATTGTTGATTAACAATAATGCTGTGGCCAACTTAATCAGAGAAAAAAGAACACACGAAATTGATACTGTTATCGAAACTTCTTCACGTGAAGGAATGGTCGATATGAATCGTTGTTTAATTGATTTAGTTCAAAGAGGAGAGATTAGTATGGAAAGTGCTTTCCAATATTCTATTGATCCCAAGTCTTTGGAACAAATGATGTAATATGATATTTAATTACGAAGCCATATCAAATACAGGTGAGAAGAAGAGGGGAACAATAGATGCTATCTCCAAAGAGTTAGCGATTGTTGCCATTCAGAAAAAAGGTTTTATTGTTCTCTCTATTAATGAAGAGGGCAAGGGGGACTGGAAAAAAGTGGTTATTTTTAAGAAAGGGATACCCCTTAAGGATGTGGTTATTATGTCACGACAGATATCGACCCTTTTTGGAGCTCAGGTGACAGCTCTCAAGGCTTTCAATTTAGTTGCTGAAAATGTTAAAAATAAAGACTTAACAAAAATTCTAGATGAAGTGGCCAATGATATTAAATCCGGAGTTTCTATTTCTGATGCCTTAGCTCGTCACAATGAAGTCTTTTCTGATTTTTATGTCAATATGGTGAAGTCAGGAGAAGAATCAGGAAAATTAGTCGAGGTATTTTCTTTTTTGGCTGATTACTTGGATCGTCAATATGCTCTTTCTTCAAAAATTAAAAATGCCTTGATCTATCCAGCTTTTGTTATTTTTGTCTTTTTTGCTGTTATGATAATGATGTTTGTCTATATTATTCCTAAATTAACCATTATTATCAAAGAGTCAGGACAGGAAGTCCCGGTTTATACTAAAATTGTCATGGGACTTAGTGATTTTATGGTTCAATACGGCGTTTTCTTGTTATTAATCGCAATAGTTTTTGTTGTTTATCTTGTTAGATTTGGCAAAACAAAAAAAGGAAAAGAATATTTTGATAACTTAAAGTTAAGTATTCCTGTTTTCAAGGATATTTATCAAAAGCTTTATTTGGCGCGTATTGCCGATAACATTGATACAATGCTTTCTTCTGGTGTCCCTATTTTACATGCTTTGGAGATAACAGGAACAGTCGTTGGTAGTCCTGTTTATAAAGAGGTTATCAGGGATGCGACAGAAAAAGTTAAATCGGGGAGCTCGCTCTCGGAAGCTTTTGCTGTTCATCCGGAGATTCCGAAAATGATGAATGGTATGATAAAGGTGGGTGAGGAAACTGGTTCTATTGGAAAAATTTTAAAAACACTCGGCCTCTTTTATTCTCGAGAAGTCAATGAGGCTGTAGACACGATGGTGAGTTTGATTGAACCTCTGATGATTGTTGTTTTGGGTTTGGGAGTAGGAGTTCTTCTGGCCTCAGTCTTAATGCCGATATACAATATTGCTGGTAGTTTTTAAAAAAGATATCCACAAGATGACTTTCTTTACAGATTAAGTACATTTTGTGATATAATACACTCATTAGAAATAAGGTCGTATTTTTGGTGAGAAATAAAATTAAAATATTATTATAAATATAATTATATATCCCGTTAGAAGTTAACTTACGGGATACATAACAAAAAATTAATTATAGGTTATCTTGCTCTCATTTCTCTACGAAGTAAGAATAGGATAACTTCTAAACGGGATGAATAAAAATAAAGGTTTTACATTAATTGAATTGTTAGTCGTTATCGCCATTATTGGTATTTTGGCTTCTGTCGTTTTAGCATCATTGAACCAAGCTAGAGCAAAAGGAAAAGACGCTAGTGCTCAATCAAGTATTAGTTCTGCTAGAGCTCAAGCAGAAATTTTTTACAATAGTACAAGTACATTGTCTTATACAGGTTTGTGTACACCAGAAACAAATGATGATTCCCAAAAGATTGACGATTTGATTACTTCCGCTAATAAACAAGTTCCAACTGCTAATGCATTCACATGTGCAGAAGCAACTGACGGTAGTTCGTATACAATAACAGGAACATTAAATAGTAATAAAACTTTCTGTGTTGATAGTAGTGGATTTGCTGGTGAGCGAGGCACTGGCTATTCTGCTGGTGTATCATGTCAATAAAATATTAAATATAGTTTAAGTAAAACTGTTAATTTAAAAACAAAAAAGCCTAAAAGGGCTTTTTGTTTTTAAAAAAATTAATATAGTTTTTTGTTTATTCAAATGGTATAATACCAAAATGGATATTTTAATTCTCGTTATAATATTTTTACTTGGGACTATTATTGGAAGTTTTTTGAATGTAGTTATCTATCGATTTAACACTGGCCGAAAAATTTCTAAGAGCCGATCAATTTGTATGTCTTGCAGTAAGACACTTCAATGGTTTGAGCTTGTACCGATTCTAAGTTTTATTTTTTTGCGCGGTAAATGTCGAAAATGTTCTGGTCGAATTTCTTGCCAATACCCAATTGTTGAGTTTCTGACAGGTATTATCTTTGCTTTCACAGCACATCATTTCTTTCCGGTTCTTTCTTTTTCTTATATTCAATTTATTCTTTTAGTTACTTTTTATATTTTTATTTTTTCACTTTTAATTGTAATTTCTGTTTATGATATCAAGCACAAAATTATTCCTGATGGTTTAGTTATTCTTTTCATTGGAATAGCTTTTGTTTCTCTTTTTATCAATCCGGATATTTTAAGGGGAGTAGATTCAAGTCTTTATAGTTCTATCTTTGCTTGGCCAAGTTTAATGTCTTTTGTGACTGGGCCACTGCTAGCTTTGCCATTTGTTTTTCTTTGGCTTATATCAGGCGGTCGCTGGATGGGGCTTGGTGATGGTAAGCTTATTTTAGGTATTGGCTGGTTACTCGGCTTAAAATTTGGTCTTTCAGCTCTCCTTTTGTCTTTCTGGATAGGAAGTATAGTCGGCATCCTTATTTTATTATTTAATCGAAAGAGTAAATTCATCGCTAAAACTGAAATCCCCTTTGCTCCATTTTTAATAGTAGGAATGTTGATAGTTTTCTTGTATAATATAGACATCTTTACCTTGGTTTCTTATCTAATTTATAATATATAATGAGAGAAATATTTCAGAAAAAAAATTATCAAAAAGGAATGACATTGATAGAAATGCTTATGGTCGTTTTTATCTTTATGACAATCTCGACCATGATTTTATTTAATTATGGAAAGTTTGAATCATCTATTTCTTTGCAAAATTTGGCAGACGATATTGCCCTTTCTATTCGTGAAGCCCAGAGTTATGCTATTGGAGCGAGGGGAATACCTAATGGTGACGTTAATAACCCTGATAAATTTTTCAAAGACTATGGTATTCATTTTGCAAACTTAAATCCATCACCAGTCTCACCGACCGGTGGATCAACAAAGTCATTTGTTTTCTTTGTTGATTTTTCAGATTATGGTCGGTATAAATATAAAGAAAACGACTCATCGTGTGGGGACCTTATAGATATACACAATGAATGTTATAAAGTAATTAGTATTTCAAGTGCTGATTATATTAGTAATATTAAATCTAGTTCTGGAGATGTCCTAAAAGGCGTGAATATTTTATTTTCAAGACCATATCCTGAACCTTCTTTTTGTATAATTACGAATACATCGAATTATGAATGTTCCATAAATACTTCTATTTCTTATATTGAAATTGAGGTAAAAAATCCAAGAACAGATAAAACTAAAACAGTTACAATTACAAATACAGGTCAAATAGTAGTGAAGTAAGATGAAAAAATTTAATTACAAAATAAATAATTATAATGAAGGGTTTACGTTGGTGGAACTTATGGTCTCAATGGCTATTTTTATGATGATTATGCTAGCTGCTATGGGTTCACTTTTTGTTTCTTTAAATGCTATCAGGAATATTCGCGCCGAACAAACAGCTATCGATAGCGTCAACTATGCTGTTGAAAGTATGTCACGCTCAATTCGATTGGGGACCAAATATCATAGCTGTGATGGCAATTGCCCTCCTAATACTGATACGACAGCAGTGTATAACGGAAATAATTCTAGAATATCTTTTGTTCCACAAAATTTTGATGAGATAAATGGTACTCCTGGGACTGGCTCGAGGATAGAATATAGACTTGAAGGTGGAAAAGTAAAAAGATGTGAAAAAAATGTTTGTGCTAGTATTGTTTCTGACGAAGTTACAATTACAACATTGAAGTTTGATATTAAAGGGGCAGAAGATACTAGTCCTATTACTGACGATTATCACCCTAGAGTTTATATTTTAGTCGGAGGTGAGGTGACTATAAAAGGAAGTGAAACGACAACTTTCGCTATTCAGACAATAGCTGCCCAGCGTAATTTGAAATAATATGAAAATTATAAAAATAAAAAATTATATAAAAGAAAAATCAAAAGGGCTTGCCCTGAGTATGCCTACGGTGAGCTTGTCGAATCCGTCGAAGGGATTCACCTTGATTGAAACAATGGTTGCGGTTTTTATCATAGGCATGATAACGA
>CAYSSZ010000010.1:0-3127 GCA_964434095.1 uncultured Candidatus Saccharibacteria bacterium
ATGCCGCAACGCTGTCGCCTGCCCCGTAGGGTTTTACGTAGTAAAACTCCTTCGGGGTAAAGCGAAGGTCCTCAGTTCGAGTCTGAGAAGCAGCTCTTAGTAAGATAAGATAAATAATCCCTATGTTCTACATAGTTAATTATTTGTTTCTTCCGTCTCTTGATTATCTTCAGGAGAGTTTTCTAGCAACAAATCCTTTATTTCTGGTTTAAGATTTTCAATATCCTCAATTGTTTTAAAGCCGGTAGCTTTATACTCATTTACAATGATCGCTGGTAATTTAGTATCTTCAATTTTATATATTTTAATTAGTGCTTTAAGGGCTGAGAGGTTTAAATTGTAGTCGAATGAATATACTCTAATATTTGAATATTTTTGTCTTAATTCTGTTAAAACAAGTGATTGTTTAACACATTCGGTACAAGTATCAGCGGTAGTATAGAAATATAATATGGGAACTAGTTTTCCGTCACACTTTTCATTAATTTTTTTTGTTAATAAAAAATCTTTAATTTCTAGCAAAGAATAATATCTTTTAAGTTCTATAACTTCTTCACTATTTTTCATATTCTGCTCGGCAAAATTAATTTTGTCAGCTAATTCATTTAATTCATAAGAAAAATTATTTGATTCTTCGTCCTGAACACAAGAAAGTTCTGACAAAAGAGAAAATTGAGTTTCAGAAGACAATATATCTGTCGCAATTTTATCCTGAATTGAACGCATGTTGTCAATTTTTTTATCTGAAAAAAAGTTGCTCAAACCAGCGGCTATGGCAAATAATGAAGCTGTAATAAAAAAAGCAATAATATATTTTCCCCAATCGTTTTTCATATTATTTTATTCTTTTTCTTAATCGAATAATTTCTTTCAGCTATCCAACTTGCTTCATGTGATGTGACAACATTATAACAAGCTTTAATAAGCCAAAAAGGAGCGACAATACTATAAACAAATGTAAAAATTATTATATCCCAAGATAATATTTTTTTTCCATAAATCATACTCCGACCATTAATAACAGCAAAAGTCACTAAGATATAAATAATGATTGTAATGAAAAAAATTGTTCTTGTATTAATAAAAAATGGATCAAAAGAAAAACTGTTTCCTAAAAATGAATCAAATCCTAGTGTCTGGGCCTGAACAACTTTAGCAGATAAAAAATTATAGATTCTCGACACTGCAAAAAGCATTAGAAACATTGTACCCATTATTGAAATCAATCCTGATGGTACAGTAAACATTCCAATTGTTCCATATTTGGGTTTAAATATTAATTCTTTATAATCAATTGCATTTTTAATAAAACCATATATCCATCTAGTTCTTTGTTTATAAAGTTTCTTTACCGTGTTAGGACTATTGGTATATACATAAGCATCAGGACAATGTTCAATACGATAACCATTTTTATGTATACGCATAGCAATTTCTTGATCTTCAGTATGATGAGCTTTTGTGTAATTGCCAATTTTATCAAAAATCTCTTTTCTAAATATTGAAAAAGGCCCTGGAGTAACATTAATGCCATTCATAAGAGCTAACATTTTTTTATTATAGTGAGACATATCATATTCAGCATGTTGCGCATATTGAATAAGATTTTTTGGTTCACGTACAATAATAGAAGGTGCCACAGCCACAATTTTTTTGTCATAAAAGCATGTTAGTATTCGTTTTAAAGCTTCAGGATGAACTGAGGAATCAGCATCAAGTCCACCAACAAATTCACTATTAATTCTCTCAAGTCCAAAATTTAAAGCTGTATGCTTTCCACCATTTTCTTTACGAAAAATTCTAATTTGAGAATTATTTTGATATTTTTCTAATTCTTGCCAGGTATTGTCAATTGAACCGTCATCGACAGCAATTATTTCTATTTTATCCTTTGGATAATCCAAATTAAGTAATGAATCAATTGTCAGAGCAACAGTTTTCTCTTCATTATAACAAGGCACAATTATGGCAACTGTTGGGTAATAATCAAGCTTAATTTTATGCCCTCTAATTACTATTTTTCTTCTGTTTTCAATGAAAGTTAACAACAAAAAGACCTGCACATAAACAGATAAAAAAGATAACATATAAAATAGCACGACAAAAACCTGTCCCATATAATAAGCATTATATCAGAATTTGATGTATTTTTCAAATTAGCAATTAAATTACTTATATGATAAAATCGACCTTACAAGTCTCATATTTCATAATTAGAGATTAGTTTAATTTATTAATATTAATTCAAGATTTTATCTAATTTTATAATTAAATAATAATCTTTTAACAAAATGGAAAATAAAGTGGAACAAAAATTTTCTACCCCAATGGCTATTGTTGTTGCGGGCATTTTCATTGCCTTGGCAGTTTTATTAACTCAAGGCTCTGGAAATAAAATTAATAATAACGATAAAAATGCTAATAAAACCCCTTCACAGCAATTAGGGGTATCAAAAGATGATTTATTGGCTTGTATTGAAGAAAATTCTGAAAAAATTTATAGCGAAATTGAAGCTGATTTAAAATTGCTTTTTGAGGGACAAAAGGAAGAATGTGGTACACCTTTTTCTGTTATCATTGATAAAAATGGTAAAATGAAAAGTGCATGTGGGGCTATTCCTTATGAAGACAAAGAATATAGTGGCACAATGTATAAAGGAGTAAAATCTGAAATTGAGGAACTCATTAATGGTCCCTCTCCTGATAAAGCTAGCTATTTATCATTTTTAGTAGATTATACAGGTAAAATGAACCTTCCTTCTTCGAAGGATCATGTGTTGGGAAATAAAGACGCTACTGTTACAATCGTTGAATATTCAGATTTTAATTGTACCTATTGTAATCGTTTCCATGGTGTATTAAATCAGATTATTGAAGAAAATGGTGATCAAGTTAAATGGATTTTCAGACATCGACCAATTCTTGGTAATGAATCTATCTCAAAAGCTATAGCTGCTGAGTGTGTCACCAGTATAAAAAATGATAAAGCTTTCTGGGAATATGCTGAATTAATGTTTGGCTTAATGAAAACCCCCGAAGAACCATCAATCGCTGACCAACTCTAGTAAAAAAACCCGCTTAAATGCGGGTTTTTTTATTTAATCAAAATAGTTTTTCAATCTTAATA
>CAYSSZ010000010.1:3227-7950 GCA_964434095.1 uncultured Candidatus Saccharibacteria bacterium
TTAATCAAAATAGTTTTTCAATCTTAATATTTTTTCGTTACTACGAAGTTTTTCGTGTACTTTAGCTTCAATCTGTCGGATTCTTTCACGAGTCACTCCAAACTCCTGACCAACTTCCTCTAGGGTATGTTGAACTCCGTCGTTTAAGCCATACCGCAATTCGAGTATTTTTCTCTCCTTTGGGCTTAGGGTGTCCAATACTTCTTTAATTTGATCAGAAAGTATTCGATGCGAAGCATCTTGGTCAGGACGCAATATTTTATCGTCTGGGATGAATTCACCTCGAGTAGATTTTTCTTCGTCATCACCGATGGGCTGTTCTAAGGAAACTGTTTCTTGATTAATTTGTTCAATGACATGAATTTTTTCAACATCTAAATTCATTTCTGTGGCTATTTCTTCAACCAATGGCTCTCTACCCAAATCTTGAGATAAACGACGCACTACTTGTTTATATCGAGAAATCGTTTCTACCATGTGCACAGGGATACGAATAGTTCTAGATTGATCAGCTAATGCTCTAGTAATTGATTGTCTAATCCACCAAGTAGCATACGTTGAAAATTTATAACCTTTAGTCCAATCAAATTTTTCAACTGCTTTAAATAAACCTAGATTTCCTTCTTGAATAAGATCTAGTAAGGTTAAATCGGAACTACGGCCAACATATTTTTTAGCTATTGAGACTACTAATCGCAAGTTTGCCCGAGCTAAGAGATTTTTGGCTTCCATATCGCCTTTTTCAATTCTTCTAGCATAATCCTTTTCCTCACTAGCTAAAATTAATGGATATTGCCCAATTTCTTTCAAATACATTTGAATTGAATCATGGCTTTGAGCATCACGATTATATTTTAATACTAGTTTTTCTGTATCATTATCGAGATCAAGAATATTTCCTCCTTCAAGGACATCTATTCCAGCTGTTGATAATTTCTCATACAGCTGATCTAAAAATAAAATATTATTTTCAATATCTGGAAATGTTTTAATTATTTCATCATAAGTAACAAAGCCAAGCTTCTTACCTTTTTCAATCAATTTATTCGATTTTTCATTCAATTCTAGCAACTTTCGCTCCAAAGATTCCTGCTTTTTACCTGAAACCATCTTTTTCTTAATGGTTGTTTTTTTATTTTCTTTTTTCTTTTTTACTATTCTTAAACTCTTATTACTCTTTTTTTTGTTTTTATCGATTTTTTTTATTGATTTTTTTTTCATTATCTTTTTTTTAAGAACTTTATTTTTTTTATTTTTCGTCATACAAATTATTGCCTTCGCAAATATTTAATTTCTTCTATTCGACCAACAGTTTTTTGAAATTCTTTTAAAATTTTTGATAATTCTACCTGATCAACTTCTTTATTCTTATAATTTATTTTTTCTCTTAAACTTAAAATTTTCTCGTTTAATATTTCCTCTTCTAGGTTTAAAGTGAGTTCCTTTAAATCAGGAATAGTCTTTTCAATTTCTCCACCATACCACATTTCTGCCTTAAATGCGAGATCTTCTAATATGTCTTTATAAAGATTGTTTAAATCTTCAAGTAATGCTTCCCCAATTTTTTCTTTAAATTCATTATCAATATTTAAAATTTCCTGTTGCAAATTATTTTGTTTTTTATTCCAACAAATAATACCGAGATAATTTTTTTCTAGTTCTTTTTTTCGATTTTTAGCATTATGTTTTGTTTGTTCTTTTTCCTTAACTTCAATTTCTCTAATTCCTTGATTTTCATTTATATACTTCGCTAAATCTTGGCTAATCGCTTCAATTGGAATATTGGTTTTTTGATTAATTAGACTAATATAAGATGCTCTTTCGATTCGGCTATTTAATACATTTAGAAATGGAAATATTATTTCTCTTATTTTTTGACCAATTTTTCTTGTGTCATTCGTTTCATTACAAATTCTATCTAAATAAAAATCTATTATATTTACAGAATTTTTTATGATATCTTTCCATTGTTCCTTATTCAATAAAATTATATCTGCCGGATCTTGGCCTTCAGGTAAAATTGCAATTTTAACTTGCATACCTAACGAAAGAGCAATCATAGCTGATCGTCCTGAAGCTTTAATTCCAGCCTTATCACCATCAAAAGCTAAAATAATATTATCAGATAATCGTCTAATTAAACCTAAATTGTTAACTTTTTGTAAGGTAACATTATTTTCTAATTCATCTTTATCGGTTTTTTCTACTTTTTCAGCCAAGGCTGTACCTGAGATAGCTACAGTATTGGTAAAACCTGCTTGATGAGATAAAACCAAATCCATTTGTCCCTCAACCAGAATTGAATAATTACGCATCCGAATAGAATTTTTAGCCTTATCAATTCCAAAAAGAATACCAGATTTATTAAATAAAGGAGTCTCTGGACTATTCAAATATTTAGCTACTTCTTGATTGTCATTTTTTTCTAAAATATTTTGACTAAAAATTCTGCCCGTAAAAGCTATTGTTCTACCACTAGAATCACAAATAGGAAATATAATTCTGCCACGAAAGCGATCATAGTAGTTTGATCCCGAGTTTTTGATTAATCCGACTTTTTCAATATCTTCTTTTTTGAAATTTTTCCTAGTTAGATAATCTAAAATTAAACGCCATTCTTCCGAAGCATAGCCAATTCTAAAATTCTTAATAGTTTCTTCCTGGATTCCTCTATCTTTTAGATATTCTTTTGCTTGAATATTATTTTCAAGATTTACTTCAAAATACTTTGTAGCCTCTTCTAAAATTTGATAAAATTTTTCTTTTTGATCTAAGGATTGTTCATTTCTCTCATAAGTTAAGACTACTCCAGCTTTGTCAGCTAGAAGTTTCAATGCCCCCTTAAAATCTAAGCCCTCAAATTGTTCAACGAAGGTAAAGATATCGCCCTTGGCTCCACAACCAAAACAATAGTAGGACTCTCTTTCCGGTGCGATAAAGAACGACGGCGTTTTCTCGTTATGGAAAGGGCACTTAGCTTTATAGTTTTTTCCTGCTTTGATTACTTGAATGTAAGAAGAGACAACATCTACAATCGATAGTCTTTCTTTAATTTTTTCTACAGGTGAATTCATTTTATCCTGTGAAATTATTTTTACAATTAGTTTTCATTTAAATCAAAATCCGATTCTAAATCTTCCTTGCGATCTTTGTGATTATGACCAAAACCAGTACCAGCTGGAATTAAATTTCCGATAATTACATTTTCCTTCAAACCACGTAAATTATCAACACCTCCTCTGATGGCATTATTAATCAGGACACGATTCGTGTTTTGGAAAGAAGCAGCTGATAACCAACTTTTAGTCGTCAATGAAACTTCTGTAATCCCCAGGACTATTGTCTCAGCTGTTGCCTCCATGCCATTCTTTAGTTCATTTTTAACCCGAGTATTTTCTTCAATTAATTCAATATTTTCAACTATCTCTCCTGGAGAAAATGTTGTGTCGCCAGCATCTTTAATCTTCTTACGTGAAAACATTTGACGTATTATAATTTCTATATGTTTTCGAGAAATGGAAGCACCCTGTAAATCATAGACTTTATTAATTTCTTCCACAATATATTCTTCAGCTTTTTCCTTGCCTCCATATTTCACAATTTCATTTATGTCTGCCGAGCCATCAGTCAACAAATCTCCTTTTTTTACCTTATCCCCTGCTTTAATAAAGATTTGGCGACGCAAAGGAACAAGATATTCTTTTTCATTAGTTATTTTACCTTTTTTAGAAGTAACATTATCTGCCTTTATGTCAGACAAGACTTTAATTATTTTCTCTTTATCATTTACGTTAATTTCTAATACCTCGCCATCAGTTTCTGATATTACGGCTGGAACCTTTGGTGATCGTCTTTCAAAAATTTCTTCAACACGTGGTAACCCTGTAGTAATATCAACAGTTGCAACTCCTCCAGCATGGAATGTTCTAAGTGTTAGCTGAGTTCCAGGTTCTCCAATTGCTTGAGCCGCAATAATTCCCACAGCTTGTCCAAGTTCAATCATACAATTTCTCCCCAAATCAAGACCATAGCAAGCTCGACACAGACCATGAACTGTATCACAAGTTAATGGTGAACGGACGAAGACTTCTGCAATACCTAAATTCTCAATTTCACGAGCATCTTCTTTTTTTAATAAGTAACCCTTCTTAAAGAGGACTTTACCTTCATTATCTTTAACATCAGCTTGAAGAATGCGACCGTGAATATATTTGGCTATTGAACCATTAATTTTTTTGATCATTTTACCATTCTTTGTCCCACAATCTTCTTCTGTGACAACAACGTCTTGCGCAACATCAACTAAACGACGGGTTAGATATCCAGCCTTAGCTGTATTTAAGGCCGTATCGGCTGCTCCTTTTCTTGATCCGTGAGTAGCTATAAAATATTCAAGCGGTGAAAATCCTTCAATATATGACGGAATAATAGGAAAATCTAAAGTATCTCCTGACGTGTTAACAATTAAACCTTTCATACCACACATTTGAACAAGACTACCAATGTTTCCTCTAGCCCCTGAAGTAATTAAATCATATGTGGAACCATTTTTATCGAGGCTTTCAGGTACTATTTTTTCAATTTCTTTTTTAGCATGTTCCCAAAGTTCGATTATTTTTTGATATTCTTCATCTTTAGAAAGTAACCCCTCATTAGTATTCTCTCTGATTTTTTCTTCTTCCTTTTTGTATTTATCAATGATTTGTTTTTTCCCTTCGGGCAC
>CAYSSZ010000010.1:8050-13943 GCA_964434095.1 uncultured Candidatus Saccharibacteria bacterium
TCAAAGTCAGCGTTAAAACCTGTACAAACTAATGGATGAATTTGAATAGCATTACCTTCAATTAAAACTGGATTAAAAGCCTGTATTCCAAGACGATGCAAAGTTGGGGCACGATTGAGTAACACATATTTGCCCTGAATAACTTCTTCGAGAATTGCCCAAACCTCTGGAATCCCTTCTTCAATCAAACGATTTGCCCCACGAATATTATAAGCTAGTTCTGTTTCCAATATTTTAGAAATAACAAAAGGCCGAAAAAGCTCTAAGGCCATATGCTTCGGTAATCCACATTGATTCAATTTGAGTTGGGGGCCAATAACTATGACTGATCGAGCTGAATAATCAACTCTTTTGCCCAATAAGTTTTGACGAAATAATCCCTGTTTCGATTTTAAATTATCAGATAAAGATTTTAAGGCTCTTTTTTGAGATGTTGAAACAGCTTGCGAATCATTCTGTTTAGCAATTGAATTATCTATTAATGCATCAACTGCTTCCTGTAAAATTCTTTTTTCGTTTCTTAATATTACATCTGGGGCTCCTATTTCTTTTAATTTTCTCAATCTATTATTTCGATTAATAACTCGTCTATATAAATCATTGAGGTCCGAAGTTGCATGACGTCCTCCATCCAACGCTACCATCGGACGTAGGGCTGGTGGAATAACCGGAATAACTTTTAGAAACATCCATTCAGGCCTAATGTCTGAACGTAACATTGATTTAACAAGTGACAATCTTTTTCCCAATCTTTCTTTATCAACACTTGAAGCCTTCTCCATCATTTTTTCTGTTTCCTCTTTTAATTTTTCTAAATTAATATTTTTAAACAAAGAATAAATGGCTTCGGCTCCTATACTTGCCTCAAAACAGCTACCGTACTTCAATCCAAAATGGTGATAAGCAATTTCATTTAAAACCTTTCCTGGCATAATTTCAGCCACCTCCCGCTTGGCATTAGTTAAAAGTTCTTTCAGCTTTTCTTTGGCCTCTTCGTCGTTTGTACTTTTTACTTTAGCCTTAAATTCACTTTCAAGATTTTTTATTATATTCTCTTTTTCTTCTTCGTAAACTTTCACAATAATATATCCAGCAAAATAAATTACTTTTTCTAAATCATTTACTGGAATATTTAGTAAAATTGACATTCTTGAAGGAACTCCACGTAAAAACCAGATATGTGCAACAGGGCTAGCTAAATCAATATGCCCCATGCGATCACGTCTGACAATTGATCTAGTCACTTCAACCCCACATTTTTCACAGACAATATCTTTGTATCTTATTCGGCGATATTTACCACAATAACATTCGTAATCTTTTTCTGGCCCAAAAATTCTTTCATCAAAAAGACCATTTCGTTCACTACGCCCTGTTCGATAATTAATTGTTTCTGGTTTGGTTACTTCTCCATAAGACCACTCTAAAATCTTCTCTGGCGATGCGAGCTTAAGAGTTATTGAATTAAAATCTGTTGTATCTATTGTTTTCATATTTTTAATTTTATTTAATAATCTTATTAATTTTTAAGTTCTACATCGAGAGCTAGTCCTCGAAGATAGTTCAATAATACCTTGAAAGAAGCCGGAATATTTGGTTCACCGATTGGTAGTCCCTTGATGATTGCATCAAAAGTCTGAGAACGACCCATAATATCGTCAGACTTAATAGTTAACATTTCTCGAAGTGTATGAGCCGCTCCGTGACCTTCAAGTGCCCAGACCTCCATTTCTCCAAAACGTTGTCCTCCACCTTGTGCTTTACCGCCAAGTGGTTGCTGAGTAATAAGTGAATATGGTCCGATTGAACGCATATGCAACTTGTCCTCCACCATGTGATGAAGTTTCAACATATACATATATCCAATAGCAATATCTTGATCAAAGGCTTCGCCTGTTCTTCCATCATATAAAGTTACTTTTCCACTTTCTGGTAAACCAGCTTTAACTAATTCACCTTTAATTTCATCAATCGTAGCCGATGAGAATGGTGGTACAATAGCCTGATAAGACAATTGGTGAGCCGCATAGCCCAAATGCATTTCTAAAATTTGACCTAAGTTCATACGAGACGGCACTCCGAGTGGCGTCAAAATAATATCAACAGGTGTACCATCAGCCATAAAAGGCATTTCTTCTTCTGGTAAAACCGTCGAGATAACTCCTTTGTTTCCGTGGCGTCCAGCTAATTTATCACCGACAGAGATATTTCTGACTTGAGCTATTTCAACAACTATTCTTTTAATTATTCCTGATTCCAAATTATGTCCTTGGTCGCGCGAGAAAATCTTTACTCCAATAACTCGACCACGTCGACCATGTTCAAGTCGAAGTGATGTGTCCTTCACATCTCTAGCTTTCTCAGTAAAAATTGAACGAAGTAGTCTTTCTTCAGGAGTTAGTTCTGTTTCTCCTTTAGGGGTAATTTTCCCGACCAAGATGTCATTTTCTCTAACTTCAGCTCCCACAACAACTATTCCATCTTCGTCCAAGTCTTTTAATTTATTCTCTCCAACATTAGGAATATCTCTAGTTGTTACTTCTGGTCCTAATTTTGTATCTCGAACATTACAAATAAATTCTGTAACAAAGATACTCGTAAATTTACTCTCTTTGACTAATCTTTCAGAGATAATGATAGCGTCTTCGTAGTTTGATCCACTCCACGACATAAAGGCCACGAAAACATTTTGCCCTAAAGCAATTTGACCATTATCTGTTGTACTGGTATCTGCAATAATCTGGCCGGCTTTAATATGTTGACCAACAGAGACTGAGGGTCTTTGGTGAAATATTGAAAAGTTATTAGTTCGTGAAAAATTAATTAAGTTGTATACATGCTCTTTGTTCTTACTATCTTTTATTACTATTTTTTGAGCATCCATGTATGATACTTCTCCAGAAACTTCAGAAATAACTAATCTTCCAGAATTTATTGAGGCCCATTCTTCTATTCCTGTTGCTACCAAGGGCGCTTCGGGAATTATGCAAGGCAGAGCTTGTTTCTGCATATTACTTCCCATAAGTGTTCTGTGAGCATCATCATGTTCTAAGAAAGGAATCATTGATGTAGCAATGGAAAAAGCTTGATTAGTCGCAACATCAATATAATCAACTTGTTCTTTTCCTATTATTCCTGGTCGAGTTCCAATTCTTGCTTCGACTCGATCTTCTAATATATTTCCGTCATCATCATATTTTGTTCCAGCATGTGCAATATTATATTTTTCTTCTTCGAGGGCATTTAAATAAACAATCTCTTTCGTTATTTTACCATTTTTTACTTTTGCGTAAGGAGTTTCTATAATACCAAATTCGTTTGTTCGAGCGTATGATGACAAGTTTAAAATTAAACCGATATTTGGACCTTCAGGAGTATGAATTGGACAGACTCTCCCATAATGAGAAGTGTGAACATCACGAACTTCCAACCCTGCTCGCTCCCTTGTTAATCCTCCAGGACCAAGAGCTGATAACCTTCTTAAATGCTCAAGCTCAGCCAAAACATTCTCCTGATTCATAAATTGAGAAAGTTGATTAGCTGTAAAGAATTCTTTAACTCTGGCCTGTAAAGGTCTTTGATTTATAATCTGTATCGGCAATGTTGTTCCTACATCAATTGTCGACATTCGATCTTGAATATTTCTCTTTATTTGAGCCATACCCATTCGAAATTTCTGTTGCATCATTTCTCCAACATAACGGACTCTTCTTTGACCTAAGTGATCAATGTCATCAGCTTCGGCTTGCGGATTATTGTTTAATTCCACAATATGATTAATAATCATAATAACATCATCGACTGAAATAGTTCGTCTTTCCATTTCTTTTTCTCCCATATCTTTATTAAAACGCTTATTAAAACGGAAACGACCGACAGGAGAAAGATCATATCTCTCACCAGAAAGAAGTATATTGATAAATTCACTAGCATTTTCAGCTGTAGCTAAGTCTCCATCGCGCAAACGTTTATATATTTCAATATTAGATTCGGTTACAGTTTTAGCTGGATCTTTCTCAAGACAAGCTTCTACTGCAATTAATGATTTAGGATCTTTTTCAAAAGCTTTTCTTATCTCTTGATCATTTGATAAGCCCAATACTCGTAAAAGTGAAGTAATTGGGAATTTTCTTTTTTTATCTATTCGTACATAAATAGCTTGATCTGCTTCAGACTCGATTTCAATCCAAACTCCGCGGGCTGGTATAATTTTAGCTCCAAAAAATCTTTTATTTTTTATTTCTTGTTCCGTAAAAAATATACCGAAGCTTCTGGTAAGTTGTGGGACGATAACTCTTTCGACTCCATTAATAATAAATGTACCATGTCGTGTCATAAGAGGAACATCTGTCATAAAAATCTCTTGTTCTTTGGATGTTCCAATCGTTTTGTTCAATAATTTAACACGTGCCTTAAGCTGACCTTCATATGTTAATTTATTAATTTTTGTATGTTCTTCATCATATTTTGGTTCACCTAAAGAGAAAGAAACAAAATCCAACTGAAACTTTTTATCCGAATAATCGTTTATCGGAGAAAATTCTTTAAAAACTTCCTTTAGACCACTTTCGACTAGCCAATTAAAAGAGAGTAATTGATTCTCAATTAAATTTGGATATGGAGCTAACGGTTTTTTATATTTTGAAAAATATTTTTTTTCTAAAACTGTTGACTTTTTCATCCCGTATGAAATAGGACGCGGACTGGTAAATTAATTAATCTGCTTTCCTATTTTAAAATTAAACTTGTAATAAATTTTTATTATCCCCTATTTATCGCGTCCGCGATTTCATACGGGATTCATCCTAAAATTAAAAAACAAAAAACACTAAGGTCTCAAAACCTTATTGCCTTGATATTAATAATAATTGATAGTAATAGTTCTAAACACGATTATATCGTTTTTAAACCCACTAAAAATAGTTTCTCTCGCATAAGCGAGCCTGATTGATGCCATAACTCAATCTAGTCAATCTCCGTCAAGTATACATAAAAAAGGGTTAATGTCAACTACTTTTCCCCAGAAAAGATTTATTTCTTTTTCTTCCAATTTTCTATTTCTTTATGATTCCCCCTAAGTAAAACTTTTGGGACTCGATATTTCTTTCTTCGGCCCGCCGAAGTCTTTGACGAAGGCGGCCATTCTAAAATTTCCGGACGTGTGTAAACTTCACTCGACGATATTCTTTCTTCTTCGCGTGAATTAAAATTACCCAGAACTCCTTCTATTTGTCTAGAAATAGTATCAATTAAAATCATTGCCGGAATCTCCCCTCCTGTTAGAACATAATCCCCTATTGAATATCTTTTAGTTTTCAAAATCTTATCAACACGTGCATCAATGCCTTCGTACCTACCACAAATTAAAATAATGTCAGTATATTTTTTAGAAATTTTCTTGGCTTCATTAGTTGTGAATTTTGAAGCTGATGGAATAAAGTTTATTATTAGGGTTTTTGGTGTTTGCTTTTTGGTTTCAGTATTTTGCTTATTATTTAATTTATTTTTTTTTCTAATTTTTTTTAAGATTTCCTCAACTGATTTTAATATTGGTAAGGCCTGTATGACCATACCAGGACCACCACCATATGGCCGATCATCAACCTGGGCTCGCATATTTCCGTCTGGCCACTTATGTTTATATTTACCACTAGCATATTTACGTGGATTCACAAAAGAAACTTTTATTTTTTTTTCTTTAATCGCTCGTCCTAAGATAGATTCACCTAAATAGGCATTAAATATATCGGGGAAAATTGTAATAATATGATAATTCATAAATGTGTTTCTAGTTAATGAGTCGCTTCTTCTAATCATTTATAGGTTATAGTTTATAGAAAAAAAATGCAAGACCAAAACAAAAAAGAACCCTTTTGGATTCTTTCTTGTTTTT
>CAYSSZ010000010.1:14043-16567 GCA_964434095.1 uncultured Candidatus Saccharibacteria bacterium
ACTGTTCTTGAAGCCTCAGAAACCTGAGGAGCTTGTGAGGCCTGTGGAGCTTGTCCACCTTCCGGTTCATTAATCTTAAGATTAACTCGAGCATTATTTTTCATTCCAATGACTCGGAGAAGGGTTCTAATAGCCTTTGCGGTATTCCCTTGACGGCCTATAATTTTACCCATATCTGCACTATTGACGGTCATGGTAATAAGGACTCCCATCTCGTCAACGGTCCGATCAATTTTAACATCGTTCGGATTATCTACCAAAGCTTTAACTATATATTCTAGAAATGCTTTATCGTCTGCCATAATAATAATGTATTACTGATAAATCACGCAGTGTACCGACTACAACCTGCTTTATTATTTTAACATAAAATAAGTCGTTTGCAAACAAAAAAGGCAGAATATTATGATTTTTTGAGTCGCGTAGGGTCCCTTTGGGGTAAAGCGCGAAAAAAATTATAATATTCTGCCTTTTAAAGATAATTATGATTTTTTGAGTTCTTTACGAGGCTTTGTAGGAGATTTTTTAGAAAGTACGTTTTTCTTTTTACCCACAATAATTTTTTGATTAACCAAAAAATTATGAATTGTATCAGAAACTTGAGCTCCTTGACTAACCCAATACTTAATTCGATCAGTCTTAAAAATTACTTCACCTTGCTTAACATTATAGGAACCAATAATTTCCTTAAATTTTCCACTTTTGGTTGAATTCTTAGAGTCTGTCAAAACTACCCGGAAAGCCGGATCATTCTTGCGCCCTATTCTTTGTAATCTGATTTTTAACATAAGGCTATATTAACATAGCTTTAAATATTAATCAACTCCATATTTTATATGTTATACTATTGAAATATGTATAAAAACATTAAGGAAAATAATTATAAAGAAGGCATAATTCGTATTTCACATAAAGGTATAGGCAAAGTCACTATTAAAGATAGTGGGGATATTGTTGAAATACCCCACAGTTTTCTAAAAACAGCTCTTCATGGAGATACCGTTAAGGTTTTTCTTCATCCACAAAAAAATAACGATCCCCTAACTGGAGAAGTCCGTCAAATAATACGGCGTTCAAATAAGGGATTTTCTGGAATTTTAGAATTTGATGATGGAGCTTATTTCTTAATTCCTAGTGACCTTCGAATGTACACAGATATATTAATTCCTAAAGACAAATTGAACGGGGCTCAAGTAGGTCAAAAAATATATGTCGAGATTACTGATTGGCATGATCAAAAAAAATCACCCATTGGCCAAGTAGTTGAAGTTTTGGGTACTCCCAATGAACATAATGTTGAGATGAGGAGTATTGCTTTGGAAAAAGGATTCTCAGGAATTTTTCCTGATCATGTTTTAAAAGAAGCGGAAAAATTAAAACATTTGGGTATATCCGATCAGGAAATTAAAAAAAGGAAAGACTTGCGTAAAATATTGACATTCACGATTGATCCAGATGATGCAAAAGATTTTGATGATGCTATTTCTTTTCGTGAGTTAGCTTCTGATAAATACGAAATAGGAGTTCATATTGCAGATGTCACCCATTATATCAAACCAGGAAGTTCCCTCGACAAAGAAGCTTATCAGCGAGGAACCTCAGTTTATTTGGTTGATCGCACGATTCCGATGCTTCCAGAAGTATTATCAAATGATTTGTGTAGTTTAAAACCAGGGGTAGATCGTCTAACTTTTTCTATTATTTTTGAATTAAATAAAGATGGAAAAATTTTAAAAGAATGGGTTGGTAAAACAATCATTCATTCTAAAAAAAGATTCAGTTATGGAGAGGCCGAAAAATCTTTATCCGATCGAGCAGGTTTATTTCATCACGAATTAGCAACTATTAATCGACTAGCTAAAAAAATTGCAAAAGATAGATTTAAAAATGGAGCAATTTTTTTGGATCAAGAAGAAGTTAAGTTTGAATTAGATAAAAATGGCCTACCAATAAAAGTCTACTCATTAGTGAGAGGAGATTCGCATAAATTAATTGAAGAGTTCATGCTTTTAGCGAACCGACGTATTGCTGAATTAATGTCAAAAAAGAAAAAAGGTTCCAGAGATAATATCTTCCTATATCGTATTCACGGTTTACCTAATAAAGAAAAAATGCAGGATTTATCTTTCTTCCTAAAAAAACTCGGTTATCAAATAAAATTAAAAGACGGCATTATTCCATCGGAAGAGATTAATTATTTGATTCAGAAGCTCGAAGGCAACCCCATGCGTGATACAGTCCATACAGCCATCATACGAACTATGGCCAAGGCTATTTATTCAGTCAAAAATATTGGGCATTACGGTTTAGCTTTCAAATATTATACCCATTTCACATCACCGATTCGTCGTTATCCAGACATTGTAGTCCATCGAATATTAGAAGCAAATATCAATGGCCAAACTATTCCCGATAATCGGTTTAAACATTATCAAGAAATAAGTCTCGAAACTTCTGAAAGAGAAAAAGAGGCTGCTGAAGCTGAAAGAGCTTCAATTAAATATAAACAAATCGAATATATGTC
>CAYSSZ010000011.1:0-15934 GCA_964434095.1 uncultured Candidatus Saccharibacteria bacterium
ATTATTCATAATTTATGAATTATATAATATTAATGTTAAAAATGAAAATTATTTTATTATTCCATAACCAAAGCGACACATTCCAAAATCATTTTTGGAGAGGAACCAGAACTATTTAGATAAATTCGAGCATTATGTAATTCTTCTAATGTCATCTTATCAAGAGAACTCATTACTTTCCCTTGTTTTTCAATATATATTTGGTTTTCAATTTCGTTAATTAACTTTAAAGCATTTACTCTAATCTCACCTATTTCACTTGGGATAGAATTTTTTTTAATAATCTGCGAAATGATCTCTATTCTTTCGGGTGAAGATGCATTAATAAATTTCTTAGCAACTTTTCTAATATCTAATCTTTCATCTTCATTTTCTAAAATAATTAGTTGTACTCTGGATAATATTGTTTCTGAAATAAATTTAGCATTCGGAGAAATAATGAAAAAATGAGTATTTGAGTGGGGTTCCTCTAAAATTTTTAATAAAGATCTCTCAGCTTCATGGTTTATAAAATCAACACCAATTATACAAAATTTTTTACTACCGATTGTTTCTTTATTAAAAAACCATTCTTTAACTACTTTACTATCCTCCATTCTAAAGGTTGTATATTTATTTAGAAAAAGATCAGGGCTATCCCTATTTATAATTTTTTTTTTAATAAAATATTCAAATAAATCTTTTACAATAATATTGGGATCACCTTGAATAATATAACCGTGATAAAGATTTTCAGGGAAAAAATGTTCAAAATTAGTCATATTATTTACTATTTTTTACTTAAAATGGTTTTTTTATAAGTATTTAAGTGCTTAATAGCTTCTCCTGTTCCTTTAGCAACGCACAATAATGGATCTTCCGCTACTCGTGCCTTAACACCCGTCCGACGATAAACCAGATCAGCCAAATTTCTTAACTGAGATGTCCCCCCAGTCATAATTATCCCATCATCTATTATATCAGCAGCTAATTCTGGAGGAGTTAGTGCTAAAACTTCTTTAATAGCATTTATCATCAATCTTAATTCTTTGTCTATTGCTTTAACAATTTCATTTGTTGAAATTTGAGCTGTCCTAGGCAAACCTTGGATATAATCTCTCCCTTTTATTGTTATTGTAATTTCTTCCTCAAGTGGTATAGCAGCACCTATTTTAGTTTTAATAGCTTCAGCCGTTTTATCTCCAATAGCTAAATTAAATGTTTTTTTAATGTAATCAGCAATCGCTAAATCAATTTTATCACCTGCACATTTTACGGACGTAGATGCCACAATACCACCCAAAGCGATAACAGCTACATCTGTTGTGCCTCCTCCAATATCCATTATCATATATCCTTTTGATTCATGTATGGGAATACCAGCCCCGATGGCTGCCAAAATTGGTTCTTTAACAACATAAGCATTTTTTGCTCCAGCTCGAATTGCCGCTTCTACTACTGCTCTTCTTTCCGTAGAATTGATACCAGCAGGAACAGAAACCATGACATCAGGTTTAAATATATTAAATTTTCCTAATGTCTTATTAATAAAATATCTCAACATAGCTTCAGTTATTCGATAATCAGCGATCACACCATCTCTCATCGGTCGATAAACAATTATATTTTCCGGCGTTTTACCGATCATATTTTTAGCCTCAATTCCAATAGCTAAAACACTGTTGTCTTGTTCAGAAACAGCTACAACTGATGGTTCATTTAAAACAATACCTTTATTAGGCAAATAAACTAATGTGTTCACCGTTCCTAAGTCTATCCCCAATCTTTTTCCAAAAATAGCCATAGAACAAATATAGCATAAATATAAAAATTATAAATATATCAATAAATTTGATAATTAGTCGATTTATTAATTTATTATGTTAAAATATAATTATGTTTGTTATTACCGTAATTCCAATGCATAATATTTTTGGCAAAGAATTTCTAACTTACTTTTCAAGCGAAAATATTCCAGTAGGCTATATCGTGACAGTTCCAATACGTTCGAAAAGTATTAATGCTATCGTTATTGAAACAAAGGAAGCTAAAGAGCTCAAGGCCGATTTAAAAAATGCTGATTACGAATTAAAAAAAATATTAAAAATTAGAGGACCATCACCTTTTTCTAAATCATTTTTTTTAGCATGTCAGAAAATTAAAGATTATACAATTGGAAATATTGGTTCTATCATTAAAATCTTATTGCCAACAATTCTTATAGAACAAATAGATAAACTTACTTATATTCCGGAGATTGAAATAGATACAAATTTTCTACTAAGTCACAATATTAAAGATAATAAAGAGACTGCTAAAAGTGAAAAGCTTATTTTTCAGGCAATTACAGAAGATCGCTTGGCCTTTTATCGAACATTAATTCGTGAAGCTTTTGCAAAAAAAGAATCAGTTTTTATTTGTTTGCCCACAAAATTCGATATAGAACAATTTAAGATCGAACTTTCAAAAGGTATTGAACAATATGTTTTAGTCTTTCACGGAGAAATGTCTAAAAAAGATTTAGTTGATTCATATAATCGCTGTATTTCAGACAACCATCCTGTCTTAATCATTGGAACAGGTATATTTTTATCTATTTCAAGAACTGATCTAAAAACATTAATAATAGAACATGAAAGTTCAGGGTCTTACAAGCAAATTAGAAGACCCTTCGTAGATATCCGTACCTTCGCAGAATTACTTGCTTCAATATACAAGATTAAGTTAATTATTGGCGATACCATTTTACGTCCTGAAACACTTTATCGTCATGATATAGGAGAATTGGGTGAAATTTCATCTCCATTATTTCGACTTCCTCAAGTTGAATATCAAAATATTATCGATATGAAAAATGAGGAAAATAATAATGGTCGTAAATCATTTAATTTATTATCTACTGAAACTTTAGAATTAATTAATAAATCACTTACTTTGGGTCAATCAATTTTCTTATTTTCTGTTAGAAAAGGATTAGCTCCAGTTACTATATGTCAAGATTGTGGTAACCCACTCTTATGTAAACATTGTCAAACTCCGATGGTTTTATATGGATCGAGACAATTAATGTCTACGAAAAGCACACAGCCACGAATATTTATGTGTAATAAATGTGGCACAAAAGAAAAGACTGAAACTCGTTGCCAAAATTGTTCAAGCTGGAACTTGATTCCTTTAGGAATTGGAACTGATCGTATATATGAAGAAATTAAAAGTAGTTTTCCAAAAGCTAAATTGATTCAAATCGACAAAGAATCAATTACCGATAAAGAAGCACGTTTAGCTGTAAACTATTTTCGTAAAACTCCTGGAAGTATCTTAATAGGAACAGAAATGGCTTTTTCATATTTATACGATAAAATTGATCACGGTATCATTGTTTCTTTAGATGGATTATTATCTATACCTAGTTTCAATATTACACAAAAAATTTTGCATATAATTGAAAAAATGCAAATTTTAAGTTCTAAATCCTTTATTATTCAAACGAGATTACCTGATAATCAGGTTTTGAAATTTATTTTAAGTGGTAATGTTTTACCTCTTTTTCGAGAAGAACTAAATGAACGTAAAATATATGGCTATCCACCATTTAAGCGATTAATCAAAATTACTTTTTCTGGTACTAAAATCGAATCAGAAAAGGCTAGAATTTTTATAAATCAGCTTTTGGGCAATTATGACCCGCAAATTTTTTCGGCCTTCGTTGGAAAGATAAGGGGACAATATATTACAAATACAATTATTAAAGTTGATCCAAAATTTTGGCCATTGCCTTCTTCAGATTTATCTAATACTAACAACCATCTATTTGATATATTAAGAACGCTACCGCCCAATTATGCAATCAATGTTGACCCTGAAGATTTGCTTTAATATTGAAATATGGTAAGATATTTCAATATGATTACAGTAATTGAGGTCAAGAAAAATACAAACGAAACAAATATTAATTTAATTAGGCGTTTTAGTCGTAAGGTTCAAGAGTCTGGCATTATTCAGACAGTAAAAGGTAAACGATATAGTGAGAGACCGGAATCAAAAGTTAAAGTGAAAGCCTCAACATTAAAGCGATTGACTAGTAGAAAAAAAAGAGAGAAGTTAATTAAATTGGGGAAAATTACTCCAAAATTCCAAAGAAAGAGTAACTAAATATCATGGCGTTAAATAATACTTGCCATATTGTCAATCTGAGTAAAAGCAAGCCCCCCCGCTTGCCTTTTCTTTCTATTAAAAATTCTATATTAGATGAAGACTATGAACTTGAAGTAGTTTTTGGCAGTAAATCATTTCAAAAAAAATTGAATAAAACCTATCGTAATATTGATGATACAACGAATATATTATCTTTTCCCTTGTCTAATACTTCGGGATTAATAACCTTCGATATCAATAAAATCAAAAAAGAAACAAATATTTTCGAAATGCCATATCCGAAATTATTAATGTTTTTGTTTATCCACGGATGTCTACATTTGAAAGGTTTCAAACATAGTAGTAAAATGGAAAAGGAAGAGAAAAGAATAATCAATAAATTCTCTTAAATATTTATTCAAATGAGAAACAAAATTTCAGTAGGTATAGATATAGGAACCAATATGACAAAAGTCATAGTTTTAGGTGAAGACAAAGATAACCAAGAATTATCTGTTCTAGGAACTGGCTCATCACCAACCGATGGTGTACGTTTAGGTTTTATAACAAATATAAACCAGGTTGCCGAAAGCTTATCAAAAGCTGTTAAACAAGCTGAGTCAATGTCAGGCGTAAAGATAAGAGATGCTTATATTTCTTGTGGAGGAATTAATTTATCGGCAATAATATCTTCAGGATCAATAATTATTTCTCGTTCAGATCAGGAAATTACTAATCTTGATATTAATAAAGTGCTTGAAACATGTGAGGATAACCTAGAATTAGTAAATAAAAAAATTGTTCATATAATCCCCTTGTCCTATAAATTAGACGGCAAAGAGATTTTCGAAAGACCCGAAGGAATGCACGGCATAAAACTCGAAGCAAAAACTCTGTTTGTAGTTTGTTCGAAACAAAATATAGAAGATTTAATTGCTGTTATGGGATTAGTAAATATTGATGTTATTGATGTAGTTGCTTCTTCGGTTGCTCTAGGCAATGTTTTGCTAGGTACTAAACAAAAAACAGCCGGTAGCGCAATTCTAGATATTGGTACAGACACGGTTTCAATAGCAGTTTATGAAAATAATCTTTTAATTTCTTTGCAAGTTTTTCAAATTGGAGGGATGGATATCACTAAAGATATTGCCTTGGGTCTTCGTATATCTCTCGATGAAGCTGAAAGTATAAAACATGGCAGTGTTATTGGTATTAATTATCCAAAGAAAAAAATTGATGAGATAATTGAAGCCAGGCTAAGTGATATTTTTGAATTAGTGGAAGGACACTTAAAAAAAATTAGAAGAAATCAACTTTTACCTGCAGGAATTATCATAACAGGCGGAGGTTCTGCAATAAATCAAATAGATGAGATTGCTCGTACTCAATTAAAAATTCCTGCTCGTATTGGACCGATCGATAATTCACTGGATAATAGATTTAAAATAAGAGACGGCACATGGTATACCGCCTTAGGATTAGCTTTGCTTGCTAATACTAATTCTAAAAATAATAATGAGAACAAATTCATGGGGGAAAATATAAGCCAGGTTAAAAATATTTTGAAATCATTCTTTAAACAATTAATGCCTTAAATTTCTAGTTCGATATCTCAATTATTCTAATTACGACATGATAATTTGCTAAGTCAAATATTTGCATTTTATAATTAAATTGATAGTATGTATAAGTTAATCAGAAATGCTGATTAACAATTTTCTTATATTAATAACATAAATTTTATCTATATGCCTAAAATTAATCCAGAAATAGAATCCTTTGCACGAATTAAGGTTATTGGTGTTGGTGGATCCGGCAAGAATGCCTTGAATCACATGATCAATTCAAAAGTAAAAGGTGTTGAATTTATTGCCATGAACACCGATACTCAAGATCTTCATAATTCTCTTGCTGAAAAAAAAGTCCATCTTGGCAAAAATTTAACAAAAGGACTTGGTTCAGGAATGAATCCTGATGTTGGGAAAAGAGCCGCCGAAGAAACTAAAGCAGAAATTCAAGACGTCATTAAAGGAGCGGATATGATTTTTATTGCCTGCGGTATGGGTGGAGGAACAGGAACAGGAGCTGCACCTATAATTGCTCAAGCGGCCAAGGAACAAGGTATATTAACAGTTGCCGTTGTCACAAAACCTTTTTCTTTTGAAGGAAACCAGAGAATGAAAATTGCTGAGTCTGGACTTTCTGAACTGGAAAAAGAAGTTGATGCCATTATTGTAATTCCAAATGATAGACTAATTGTAATCTCTGGTAAAGATGTTGGATTTAGAGATGCATTTGCTTTATGTGATGAAGTATTAAAACAAGCTGTTGAAGGAATATCCGAATTAATAACTACTCCTGGGATGATCAACGTTGATTTTGCTGATATAAAAGCCATTATGTATGACGCAGGAAGTGCTCTAATGGGCATCGGGGTAGCTGCAGGTGAGGGACGATCAGAAAAGGCTGCTATTTCGGCGATAAATTCCCCTTTGCTCGATCTTTCAATATCAGGAGCTAAGGGTGTTCTCTTTGCTATCTCTGGTGGAGATGACCTCACTATTCACGAAATAAGCGAAGCCGCAAAAGTTATTACTGAATCAATAGATAAAGATGCTCGAGTAATATTTGGAACAATTAAAGACGAAAGATTAAAAAAGGGAGAAATGAAAGTTACAGTAATTGCTACTGGCTTCCCTACTGATATGCCAAAGCGTTCTCTGTTTCAATTAGGTCTGAATAAAACGCCAGAAACTCAAGCAAATAATAATCCAGTTAATGATTTTACTGAATCAAATAATGCTAAAGACAAAAATAAAGATATTTCGTCTGATTATATCAAGAAAAATGACAAAGACAAGAATGATATAAACGATGATTTGTTTATTGACGATACTGATGATTGGAGCACTGTTCCAGCTTTTTTGCGTCGTAAAAAATAGAAAATCAGCTTTTAGTTTCTAGTGATTAGTGAATAGTAATAAATTACTTAATTAGTCTCTAGTGATTAATATAATAGATTTATGTTTTATAAATATGTTATAATTCAATCCATTGAATAGAATTCATGGATTGTTTTATTATTAGACTTAATAATATACTAGAAACTAATCACTAGTTACTAGAAACTAATTTTATGTATGATTTAATTATTTTAGGTGGAGGCCCAGCTGGAGTTGCGGCAGCTGTATACTCTGCTCGCAAACATTTAAAAACAGCTATTATTGCTTCTCTTTTTGAAGGACAATCAGTAGTTTCGGAAAAAATTTACAACTGGATTGGAACACCAGAAATTTCTGGAGCTGATTTATCTAAAAATTTGAAAAATCATGCTCTTTATTATAAAGGGCCTTATTTAGATGTAATCGAAAATGAAAAAGTAATAAATGTAACGAAAGATAATGGTTCTATTACTATCAGAGCAGAATCTGGCAAATCTTATATCTCTAAAGGACTAATTGTAGCAACTGGAAGTAGCAGAAGAAAATTGGAAGCCGAAAATGCCGACAAATTTGAAAACAAAGGGATAACATATTGTGCCTCTTGTGATGGTCCAATGTTTACCGACATGGACGTGCTTGTAATTGGTGGAGGTAATGCTGCTTTTGAAACTTCTGCTCAGCTCTTAGCTTATTGTAAAACTGTTACTTTAGTACATCGAAGAGATGATTTTCGAGCAGATAAAATCACAATCGAAAAGCTTATAGCAAATGCAAAATTCAAAGCCATTACTAATGCCGAAATATTAAAAGTTGATGGACTGCCTGCAAAGACTGGTGTTCAATTTGTTAATTCTCTAACATATAAAGATAAAATTTCGGGTGAAATAATAACTCTACCAACAAATGGGATTTTTGTTGAAATTGGACAAATTCCAAATACCGAATTTATTAAAGGTTTAGTCGAACTAGATGAAATTGGAAAAATTATTGTTGACCCAATGACTCAAATGTCTTCAGTCCCTGGTATCTGGGCGGCTGGTGATTGCTCAAATGGAAAATACCACCAAAACAATATCGCCGTCGGAGATGCTGTCAAAGCTCTCGAAGACGCCTACATTTGGTTACATAAAAATAAATAATTTTTTTAAATAAAAAACCCAGTTTTGCTGGGTATTTTTATTTTATATCCTTATTTAAAATTTCCTCTAATTTTTCAAGTTCAGCCTTGGTGTTTGGTTGAAAAATTTCTAAAATATTTTCCGTTGGCACAGCCTCAACATTCTTCTCCTGGTTAAATGCCATTTTTATTAAATCAGTTAGATAGTATTCTCCGGCGGCATTTTCATTTTTTAGGCTTTCAATATTCTCCCAAAGCCATTTAGCATCAAATACATAAATTGCTGGATTTATTTCTTTAATTTGCCTTATTTCTTCGCTAGCATCTTTATATTCTGTTATCCCTATTACCTTACCATTCTCATCTCTAATAATCCTTCCTAAATGATAAGCCCCTTCTCTCCAATCATCAAAGTCTGGCAAGATAACCGTCCCTAGTGTAATAACAGCCATACTTCTCTCGTGAGTTTCAATTACTTTTTTAATTGTTTCTTTTGAAATCATCGGCTGATCAGCGGACAAAACTAAAATCGTTTTATGTTCCGGATGAGTCTTATTTTTAGCCGACATGACGGCATGACCTGTGCCAAGCGTTTCTTCTTGAATAGCATAATTGTGATCATGCCCATATACTTCAAATATTCTCTCTTTTTTATAACCAACAACAATTACGGGTTTTATAGGTAAATTAATTTCAGAAACAGTATCTAAGACATACGACAAAAAAGGCTTACCGAGAAGCTTGGCAAGTGGTTTTGGGTCTTCGGATTCCATCCTCTTCCCTTTTCCGGCTGCTAAAATAATTATTTGAACTGACATAAATAAAAAATAAAATTGCTCTCGTAACTTTGCCTGCCCTGAACTCTCCTTGTTCTGGTGAAGGGTGCACGGTGAGGGATTCGAACCCCCGACATCGTCAACGTCAATGACGCGCTCTACCAACTGAGCTAACCGTGCAAACAAATCTCTACCAACTGCCTCGCCCGTGGCCGGTCTACGGCCGAGGGAGCTAACCGTGCAAACAAATCTCTACCAACTGCCTCGCCCGTGGCCGGTCTACGGCCGAGGGAGCTAACCGTGCATTTTTTTGCGGAAGCGGTGAGATTCGAACTCACGATACGGTTTCCCATATGCCGCTTTTTTTATCCCGTCCAAAGCGGAGGGTACAGGATTTGAACCTGTGATCCCCTTTCAGGGATTCCACTTTTCGAAAGTGGTGCGATCAACCTCTCTGCCAACCCTCCGCTTTGTACGGGACGAAAGCGAGATTCAACCCCTTCCCTATGGCCTATTCACTTCGTTCATAACGTCCATTTCTGATTAAAATCAGAATCAGATGAAATGTAAAGCAGTTTACATTTCATAGCCACGCTTCCATTTTATTTAAAACTTTATTTCACTATACTAAATTTTTCTTTAATTTTCAAACGTTAATAAATTTTTACCCGTCATTTCCTCTGGTTTTTTAATATTCATCAAATTTAGAATCGTTGGAGCAATATCAGACAACTCACCACCTTCCATGATCTTACCTTTAATATTTGTAATAATAAGAGGTACAGGATTATTAGTATGAGATGTATGTCTTTTCCCAGTTATTCCATCAATATTTACCTCAGCATTTCCATGGTCAGCAGTTATCAACGCCATTCCTCCTTTTTGATGCAAGGCATCAATTATTCTACCTAGTTGTTTATCAACTTCCTCTACGGCATTAACAATAGCTGGTACATTGGCTGTGTGCCCGACCATATCAGCATTTGCAAAATTAACAAAAATGAAATTTGTACCTTTCTCTATCTGTTTAATTGCTTCGTTTGCAACTCCTTCAGCAGACATTTTAGGAGCCAGATCATAAGTTAAAACTCCTTGTGGACTAGGAACGAGAATCTGTTCTTCCCCTTTATATGGTTTTTCTTCTCCACAGTTTAAAAAATATGTTGCATGCGCAAACTTTTCTGTTTCGGCAATATGAACTTGATTAAGATTATTTTCACTTAATACTTTACCTAAAGTTACTTCAGTTTTTATAGGAGGAAAAGCAACTAATGTATTGTAATCATCTCCATAATCTGTCATTGTTAATATTTCTAAATTTTTGCTATCTTTAATATCCAATAACTTTTTTGTTAACATTCGCATTCGATCTGCTCGAAAATTAAATAGAAAAAATCCATCATTTTGTGAAAGAGGATATTTTTCATCGTGATCGTTTGTACAAACAAACGGAATAAGATACTCATCCGATTCATTTTCTTTTCTTTTATATAAGTCATTTATATAATCAACTGGATTTGTTTTGCATATGGGTCCTTCCGCATTAAAAATAACATCTTCAGCTAATTTAAATCGCTCCCACCTTTTATCTCTATCCATCGCATACAGACGCCCAGAGACTGAAGCGATTCGACCAACTCCTAATTTAGAAATAAATTGTTCTAATTCATTTACATATTCAGCTCCACTTTGTGGTGGTGTGTCTCGACCATCAGTAATTACATGAATAGCTATTTTGTTGATCTGATTAGCCTTTGCAACTTGTAAAAAACTAAATAAATGGTTTATGTGACTGTGAACACCACCTGAAGAAAGAAGCCCGGTGACATGTAAAGTAGAATTATATTTCTTAACATGTTCAAATAATTTTTGAATTTCAATATTTCGCTCAAATTCACCGTCTAAAATGGATTTATCAATCCTTACTAAATCCTGATCTAATACCCTTCCAGCTCCAATAGTCATATGACCCACTTCGCTATTTCCCATTTGACCTTTTGGTAAACCGACACATGGACCGGAAGCGCAGAGTATTGTATGAGGAAAATCATTCCATAATTTATCAAAATTTGGTTTTTCAGCGACAACAATAGAATTATTTTCTTGTTCTTTTCTATATCCCCATCCATCAAGAACTACTAACATTATTTGCTTATTATTCATTTCATTATTATAACAAATATTTTAAATAATAATATTTAAAAACTATTAGCTAAATTACATATTTTGTGTTATAGTTGAATTAAATAAATGTTCTTAATAAACTAACTATGAAGAAAAAAGAAATCCCAAGTCACTTTACGGCGACAATTTCGCCCGACAAGACACTGTGCTCAAAAAAAATTCGTAAACTTTTTATCAGCCAATACAAAACAACTGATAAAAATGGAGAGGATCATGTCCATGATGAACGAACTCGTTCTGTTTGGCCAAACTCAATCTACATGGACGAGATTGGAAACGAGAAGATATTCTTCATCTTAACCTCTGATGGAAATATCGACGTTAAAACCCCAATGCCAGTCTATTGTCTTCAATTTTCTGAAAACCAAAAAAAAATGATCATCAGTAGGGCTCGAGCTCAGGGTCTACGAATGAACCTTTCAAATTTTGAAAAAGTTCGAATCAGTCCAACTTGTGAAGAAAGATTGGATATTGAGTAAATGAGAAAAAGCAAATTGGTTGTCCCAATTTGCTTTTTTATTTTTTATATGTAAGATAAAAGAAAGTTCTTAAACTAAATTAAATAAAATGAAAAAAATTAAGAGATTTTTTTACGGTTTTTTGATTATTCCGATTGCATTATTCTTCATGTGGAACAGAATCTCATTTAGCGATCTGCTTGATTCATTCCCAATTATCGAAACAGAAGACGAGGAATACATCTTGTAATCTTTTTGTAAATCTAAAGCGAGCTCTGTGCCCGCTTTTTTTATTAGTGAGCACAGTGACTGGTTAATCGAACGTGCTAAATTGGCAACTTTTATCAAACATTATTAATAACTCAAAGGATTTTGTTTGTGTAGAGAATTGAATAAAAAAATAAATAAATCAAAGATATTAAAATTTTTGGGTTTGTTGTTTGGAATTGACATACTACTATTTGCATGATATAATACATCAATAACGTTAGTTCTTTGAAATAGATGATTTTGAGTTATGTTTATTGGTTCATCTTTGCTTCTTTCTAATGGAGGTTAAGATGAATCAATAAATATTTTTTTAATGTAAAACATATAATTTTTAAAACTCAGAATTATGAAAACAACAAAATGGGATTATCTGAACATTGCTACATTTATAATAATGGTAGCTGTATTTTTTTCTCCAGTATTTATCCCTTCCGCCATGAGAGAAAGAATGGATATTAGAGATCTTCTGGTAACTGCTATGGTAGTTATGGGAGTTATATTTTTGGGAACATTTATTATCCTGAGAAAATTTCATCCTAAAACTTGGAATTCTTTTAAAAAGGCATCCTTTGCAGTATTGATTGCAGGAATGGTCGGAGTTATCGGAGCAGCTTATTATTATTTTGCGCCTTGGACTTATCCTAATTGGTCTGCCGAAAAGAAAATGGCTTATCAATTTATGCTCATGGAAAGGAAATTATTTTCTAATCCAGAAAAATGCAACAGGGCAACTGTGGTAATACAAAAAGAAAACTGGAAAAGTGATTATGACACCATCTCTCCCACAGAAACAAAGAAGCTCATGGTTTATCCAGCAAATCATTCTACAAAGATTGTTCTTCCTTTTACAGAATTTGGCAATGATTGCCAGTTATCTTTAGAAAAGTATGACGGGAAAGTACGTGTAAGCATTATCAAGCCTATAATTATCAAAAGGGTGTTTGATGCAGGTTATAGTGTAACTGCCACAACAAGATGTAAGGTTGGTACACAAGAGTATCCCTATGCCCAAGGAAACTTGGAAGGTGGAATGTTCGCTGTATTTAAACAAATCCCTGATGAAGAGTTTGATCAGCTTTCAATAGAAGGCTTAGAAAAAGCAAACAAAATTTTGAAAAAAATTTAAAACGATCCGCAACCGGGAAAAATCCGCTTGCGGATTTTCTCTTTTTTATTAATCTAAAAACGAAGCTTTTTCCTTTAATTTTAAAAGATTACACTTTTTTTATTTAATTTTTAAAACAAGTATCTTTGGTGACCCTACCGGGATATCTTTCTCTACGAGAACAGTATACCTTTTGTACTTTTTTAAAATACATTTTAAAAAAGACACAAAAGCTTTTCGATTCCCGGACGCAAACAAAGCAGTTTGTTTGCTTAGGGTCACGCATGAAAAAAGGTCAGCTTTCGCTGACTCTTTTTTCTACGCGTGACCCTAAGTAGTTCAAATTGGAACCGGATTGTGGAGAATATAAGGGGGTTTAGGGAATTAAGTCTAATAATATAAAAAAATAAAACCTGCCGAAGCAAGTTTTATAAATTAAAAAGTGCAATTGAATTAATTTTTTCCATCTTCAACTTTGATGGTTTTTATGAATTCTTCATGAGACATGTCAGATCCAATCAAACCAGGGGCCCATTCAAATGGATTTGTCAGAATTTCAAATTCTTCCTCTGCCATAAGGTGGCAAGCAATAGATTTTGAGTCATCACCTGTCCAATGCTTCGCTGGATAACCCACTAATCCATCTTCATGAACATAAAAGAAATCGTCGTTCATTTTTGATTTTCTGGGTGAAAGTTTTTCCCATATTTTTACGATCAAATCTTTATCTGTTGTTACTATCATTCTTTTTGTACCATTAATAATGGCAGGGAAAAATCCCATTAATCCATGTACTAATTCCAAATAATAACACGACTTAATTTGATAACGAGAGAAGGCTTCTTTATCCTCTTTTAAATCTTTTAGATTTGCAGGATAAGTTTTTCCATTAACTTCAAAAGGTTTTTTATTTTCCATTTTTTATATTTATTAAGTACAACAAAAACGTTCATTGTTTAGACAATAACATTATTTTTTAGATGCGTCAATCTGTGAGCACAGTGATAGGTTAATTGAACGTGCTAAATTGACAACTTTTTACTTCATTAATAAAATTAAGCTAAAGCTCTTTGATCCTCGAAATAGTTTGGAAGCATTAGTTGTGTCTTTATTATTAGAAAATAATTCACTGGACTTTGTTTGTGTAGGAAAAATTAAACACTTTTTCAATTCCTAAAAAGAGAAGTATTTTAGATGTTCCTTGTATCTTTTTTCTTTATTTAATTAATTTTCTAACTTCTTCTAAGAAAGCAATATCTCTTGGAACTACATAAAAATGGTAATTCGTAGAATCATCTATACAACTTTTTAATTTATCTAGTGCTTCTTCATATGGTAACCAAAGTGTTTGAAATCCCCTTCTTTTTTCTTCTTCTGTATAATTTGGCTTCATTTTTTTACCTTCTACTTTTGCAAAATAGCAATATGAAGTCTGTTTGATTTTAAATATCTTCATATATTCTATTATTGAACCTATTTCTTCAAGTATCTCAATATTGCATCCAATTTCTTCTATACACTCTCTTTTTATAGCAACAATACTATCTTCTCCTTTTTCTACTCCTCCACCAGGCAGTTTGTAATAATCTTGTTTAGAAGCGTAAAGTATAGCGATATTTTTTTCATCATCTATTACTATTGCTCTTCCAGCCTCTCTTACGTCATATTTATTTACTTCTTCCTCAGAAACGTTCTCGGGATTAATAAATTTAATTAATTTCATCTGATTACTCTATCACATTTCTATTCCACCCTGTAGCTCAATATTTGGGTAAAAATAAAAACCGCCAGCTAGTGACGATTTTCTATTTGAATGGTGATAATTTCCTTTATTGATCAATTAACCCACCTTGATATTTAGCCTCGTAAATCATTTCTTTTCCTTGGAATATTTTTTCTTCTCCAGAAAAGTTATGCTTGTAGCCACTGTAAATGTTTACATAACTAAAACCATCTTCTTCAAATTCAATATCTCCTCTATAGGGAGCATCGGTAGTTATAGTTTGTAGTGCTTTTTGCAAAAAAGGATATATTTTATTAACATCTCCTTTTATTACTCTGCCGTAATAAACCATCATCCAAAATGGCTTGCCATTAATAAATACAACTTCTCTTCCACCATATGGTTCACCACCAAAGTAGTTGTCATGGTAAGTATAGATACCCTTAGAGAAAATGATAGTTTTTGAACCATCTTTTTCTTTCTTAACTTGGTCACCAGAAGCATAACCTCTTTTCTTAGCTTCAATGAGAAAGTCAATAAATTCTTTTGTAATTTTTGTTTCCATATTATTTTTTTAAGTTAGTACTATTTTTATTTCACATTACATTGTTAAGTCTGTTATGTCAATAAGATACAGCAAAGGTTCGATTATGTCTTTCTATGGGGTAATATGGGAATCGAACTTTAATAAAGTTTTAAAAATTAAAGGTTTTTTAGAATTTACACCCCAAAAAATGGATATTCTGTTCTTATGGCAATAAAATTTGGACAGAATCGAACCTAAGATTATTTATATACAATATAAGATTATTTAGAGTTTTTAAAAAAATTCCCTACGTGTGACCCTACCGGGACATCTTTATCTACGAGAATGAATAGTTTTGAATGCTTCGCATACTTGAATAGTGTGATCACGAATCACTAAATATTTTATTTCGCTATGCTCATAAAATATGTAAGTGTTCGCGACCCCAGCTCGTGATTTTGTCTGCTGACAAAATATCACTGTGCTTTCACAAAACACTCGCAAATGAAGCAGTTCATTTGCTTTGTGTGTTTTGTGACCCTACCGGGAATCGAACCCGGATTACCGGCTTGAAAAGCCGATGTCCTAACCGTTAGACGATAGGGCCATAATGATTACTAATTACCAATTACTAATTTATTAAAAAAACATATTTACTTTTCAAAAGCCGATGCATGCCCCCTAGTGAGCTTTGCTCTACTACTGGGGTCCTAACCGTTA